>NZ_JBVHLF010000079.1:0-30707 GCF_055559155.1 Kitasatospora sp. NPDC024654 | reverse complement strand
CGGCGGCGCCGCTCCAGCAGCGCGGGGAAGAAGCTGCCCGACCGCAGCTTGGGGATCGCCAGGTCCAGATCGCCGGCCTGGGTCGTCAGTTTCTTGTCCCGGTGCCCGTTGCGAAACGCGGTGCGGGTCTCGGTGTGCTCGTTCCACTGGGCACCGATCCTCGCCGTGGCCTCGGCCTCGATCAGCTCCTGGAGCATCCGCTCGGCCACACCCCGGACGAGTTCGAGCCCGTCCGCCGAACGTAGTGACTCCAGCAGGCGTAGTAGGTCAGACTGGGACAGAGCCACCGTGCGTCTCCTTCGTCGAACTGCCCGTTCACCACGGAGAGTTGCACGGTGGCTGACTTGTGCTCAGGGAGCGTGAGTCCCTCGCGGGTGTGCGCCCCAGGAGCGAACCCGCGCACACCTCACCCGTGATCGGCTACACCAGTCGGCGGGACGCCATCCTGCCGGGAGACCGGACGGCGCCCTCGGACTGAAGCCCCAGACTGACGCCTTGTCAGCCCAGACTGGGTTCCCGAAGCCGGGATTCCGGTCGTGAACTGCGCTTTTGCCGCCTTGATCGGCTACACCACTCGGTGGGACACCATCTTCTGCCGTCGCCGTCGCTGAATGCGAGGAGGGTCTCGCCGGGGTTGATCCCAGCCTCGGCCAGGATGCTCATGGGGATCGGTACGGTGCCGTCCTGGCCAACTGTAACTTCCGATGGAGTCGAGATCACGAGGCGAGTGTCGCATGCGTGCGCTGCTTTGATGGCATGTCAGCCCACATAATCGGGGTTCTCGATCATAGCCCGGTGTAGGTGTGCGAGGTCGATGCCGCAGTGCGCCGCGATGGCGCGCTGCCTCGCCATATCCGGGTTGCTGAGCGTCTCGCCGTCCTGGGTAGTCACCACGATGGCAGGACGGCTCTCACGGTCGACAGCCTGGTTAAGGGCGGCCCAAGCGAGATCGCGGAATTGGGCCGGGCGGCCCCAGCAGATGTACCGAGTCTCCGAACCGTCCGAGGCCAGGATGTTGTTGGGCTTGATGTCGAGCGTTCCGGGAAGCATGGACCAGCTATCTCCGCAAGCGGCGCGCACGATCTCGTCGGTGCCGCGGAAGCGTCGGGTGACGTACGGGACGTACTGGCCGATTCCCTCCTTTGCGCGACCGTACTCCTTCATCGCCACGTCCTTGATCCAGTCCATAGCGGCCTTGTCGCCCACGAAGCTCGTGAGCACGACACCGATGCGGGGGTCTGAGTACCACTGGCGGTAGTACTCGGTTCGCTGAGGATTCGTCAGGAAGTCCCAGCGCAGTTCTTCCGCCTGCTTGTAGATCCTCAGGAGGAGCTGCTTTCGGGTTTCGTCAGGCAGCTGAAGGCGGGCCATCGGAGCTTCTTACTCCCAAGTCGTCGGCGTCGGTGGGAACTGAAGACGGTGCTCGTCGTACGCGGTCTCCAAGCTTGCCGCATCCTTGATCCACTCGTCCATAAGACCAGCGACACGCTGGTCGTTGAAGTCGATCTTCGAACGGCTGATTTGGGGCAGGGTCTCCACCGTCCCATCGCCCTCCAGCGAGCGTCGGAGGTTGAGAGCCGCCGCAATGCGCCGAAGGTCGCTCACGAAGTCGAGAACCGTTACTCGGTCCTTGCCCTCACGCAGGCGCAGACCACGGCCGAGCTGCTGCACAAAGATCCGCCGAGAGTGGGTGACGCGCGCGAAGCACAGGATGTTCACATCGGGTACATCGACTCCCTCGTTCAAAATGTCCACCGAGGTGAGGATGGGTACCTCGCCTGATCGGAAGGCCAAGAGGCGGTTTTGCCGCTCTCGTTTGGGCAGTCCCGCGTGGATTGCCATGGCTCCAGGCCACAGCGGAGCACGGCACAGAAGGCCGGCCAGGCGTTCGGCGTGTTCGATGGTGCGGCAGAAGACGATGGCGCGGGGTTTGGTCGTGGTGGCCCATACCGACGCGAGCTCGTCACGCACGGCTTCATCCCTCTGGGGCAAGAAGAGTTGAGCGTTCAGCTCAGCGAGTCCGTACGAGTGCTCGCTGGCTGCCCGAACAACGTCCCAGTTGATGTTGTCGACGAACAGCCGGTAGTCGACTTGGGCCAGGTACCCGCGTTGCATGCCTTCTTCGATACCGAGCCTGAAGCTCGCAGGGCCGAAGTGCTCGGTGATGTCGTGCGAGTCCCCTCGCCACGGTGTGGCGGTGACCCCGAATTGGCGTGCGTCGCCGAGAAGTCGGAGAAGCTCGTCGTACTGGCCATCGGCACCGAGGTGATGGGCCTCGTCGATCATGACGAGGTCGGGTCGAAAGCCGAAGCGTGCGGCGTTAAGAGCGGAACCCAGCGTGGCGCAGGTGAGGCCAGAAAGATCGTCCGGCCGCGTGTCGCCGGTGAACAGCCGGGTCGGGACGGTTTTGGGGAGATGCCGCCAGAGGGCTCGTTCGAGCTGCTGTACCAAGTCCTTTGCGTGTGCCACCACGAGGACACGATCGGCGGGCCGACGGCGCAGGTGCGCGCCGATGACCTCGCCGCCGACCACGGTCTTGCCCAGACCTGTGGCGAGGACCAGCAGGGCCCGTGCGCTGGCCTCCAGATCCCGCTCCAGGGCCTGGATCGCCTCTGCTTGGTACGGGCGGGGTGTGATCACGCTGAATCGATCGGGGACCTTCTCGAAGCTAGCGTTGAGATCCGCTCCGCTCCACAGCAGAATCTGCGGGCCCAGGCGTGCGAGATCGGCCGCACGCCGACGGGCATCGGGGCTGAACCGCGTATTGGTCACCACGACGGCGCGATGGGCGTGGTAACTGTCACGAGCTCGGGAGACCTCGTCGACGGCGTCGGATCCGACCGCGTCGCGGAGCTTCCATTTGCACTGGATGACCCAGAGCTGGCCCTGGCGGCGGGCCAGGATGTCACCGCCCTCGTCGCCTGAGCCATCGATGTTGACGACGTCCGTGAACTGGAGATGCAAGAGCAGCCGCTCGATGCGTCGTGGGAACTGCAGGGGGCCGGCGTCGGCGAGGGAGCGCGCGGCCAGGAAGCCCGTCATGGCCGTCCCTACACCAGGGCGACGAGGTCGCGGGAGACCAGTCGGCAGCTCGCACGGAAGCGCGCGAGCTCGTCCGGGTCCAGCCTGGGCCGGTGCTGCTCGAGAAGCGCGAGGTCGCTCAGCGGACTGATCAGGCGGTCCAACGCGAGTTCACGGGCGCTGGCATCTGGGAGAGACTGGTAGGGCCGTGTGAACACGTGGCCGTCCATGAACACTTCCGGGGTTCCTTGCAGGACCCGGATCACCGCGCCCGCAGGAACGTACCGGATGAAATCGCCCTTCGCGATGGCCTCGTCCCAGGACGTTGAAGCCGCTTCCAGCGCGAAACGCCGTTGAGCTGCGAGCCGTTCGTCCTCGGCAAGCTGCTCCCAGTGCGTCCCAGCATCCTCGGCGACGACGGATGCCATGGCCGAGCGGACCTGCTCCAGCAAGTGTTCGGCCTCGTCGGCCATTGCGGCCGGCGTCAACCGGGGACTGGAGGAGCCGTCCTTCAGCTTCCCGATGATCTCGGACAAGGGAATGTCCGTGCGGTCAGCGCGTACCCTCATGTGTTCCGCCAGTTCGACCATGGCCAGGTCGCGCATGTCGGAGCCATGCTCGCGGAAGAGCGGGTGCTCGGCGTCGATGTAGATCTCAACCTTTGGCGCGCGGAGCATCTTGGCGAAGACCGGCACCTCGCGGTCTTCGTCCAGCAGACGCTGACCTCGGACAGCCCAAGCTTCCAGGGTCACGCTGCCCAGTTCCCTGAGCATGTAGTCGCCGCAGAGGTCCACGACGAGCGTGCCATGCTCGCGGTAACGCGCGAGACGTTCGAGCAGGGTCTCTTCGATCCTGCTCGGTGTGGGGTCGGGCTCGCTGAAGGTCGAGCGCACGCCCGGTGCCGCTTCGGGGCTTGCCGTCCCGGAGTTGAACAGGGAGTCGATCTCGATACCCGGGAGAACCTCGCTGTCGTCCGAAGATGACTCGGGGCCGACCGGGTGGTCGTGCTGATAGGCAGCCTGGTACCAGATCTCGTCGCTCTGGTACTCGGGATCTCCGGCCCGGAAGCGTTCCGCCCATTCCCGGGCCTTGTCGTGCAGGGCGACGTTGCCGTCGCCCGGGATGAGGTAGTTAAGCCCAGGGTCGCGCCGACGAAATCCCGTGAAGAGGAGAGCCAGGGGACTGTCGTTCTCCGGCAAGCTGAGCCTCTTGGCGATCTGCGGGCGCAGGGGACTGCTCCCTCGCACGGC
Source organism: Kitasatospora sp. NPDC024654 (assembly GCF_055559155.1). NCBI lineage: Bacteria > Bacillati > Actinomycetota > Actinomycetes > Kitasatosporales > Streptomycetaceae > Kitasatospora > Kitasatospora sp. NPDC024654. The sequence goes on along the minus strand of NZ_JBVHLF010000079.1, from coordinate 26,436 downwards.
TCGGATCACCTGTCGCCATTCGTGAGTCTCGAACTCGAAGGCGGTCTTCTGGTAGTTCGGGCTTACGTGGTCGCAGTGGATCTCGCCGACGATCCGACCCATCGGCGTTTTGTCGTCGATCGGGTACTCGATCTCGGGCTCGGACAACTCGTCGTCGTCGCGCCACTCGAACACCCGCTTGTCCTTGACGAGGATCTTGCGCCCGTTGCGGAGGAAGTCGATGCCGTAGTCGGTCTTGTGCACGTAGCGCTGGATGCCGAGCCAACCCCAGATCCGGCGTTCGCGCAGCTCGACGCGAGGGCTCTCGCACTCCTCGCAGACTTCGGCATCCAGGCTGCTCCAGTGACCACACACCGAGCACGCCTTCTTGTCGCTCAGACGCTGGTCGATCCACTGGATGGCGTGGATCGTGACACCCTGCCGTGTCACGGAACGAGACTCGTCCCAGACACACGGCCGACGCGGCACGACCGCCGTGTTGTTGACTGTCAGCAGGAAGCCCTTCTCGGCCAGCAGGTAGCTGTAGACCTCTCCCAGCTTCTGACGGATCACCTTGTGCGTGTTGGGGCGCTTCAAGGCGTCGTACTGATCGGACTTGAGATCGCTGATAGTCACGGTCGTCCCGTGCTCACCGGGATCCGACTTCGGGACCCGCCGGAACGGAGCCTCGTACCGCGAGGACTCGGCAAGTTGCGGGAGATCGAGGACGACCTCGATCCAGTCGGGGGCGCCGGCCCGGCTGGTACGTACCGTGGTGCGACGTCCCAGGCGGGCGGTGCTGATGTTGAAGCCCATCCCGAAGAGGCCGAGCGCGCCATGACGGCTGTTACTCGTCCAGCCAGCGCTGATCGCGTTACGCACGGCTTCGAGGCTCATGCCGCGCCCATTGTCTCGGACGGTGATCTCCGCCGTGGAACGGTGCGTGTTGGCGGCGGGCAGGGAGATGGCCACGGTCGGCATGTCCGCAGTCGAACCCGCCTGGCGAAACTCGTCGAAGGCGTTGTCGACCAGCTCGGCCAGACACTGCCAGTGCGAGAACTCGATGTCCCCGAGCACTCCGAGGATCCTGGGGTGCGGCATGACGTTGATGGACCCCGAGGTAGTCACTTGCCCCTGTTCTCCCTTATGCACTCTTTGGACCCCGCAGCGCTGCCAGGACCGGATACCGTGGCACCCGTCCATGGTTCACTCTCGGCGCGAGCCCGAATCATGGACGCCGATCCAACCGTAGCGGGTACGACCGACAGCGCAGGATCAAGTGCGAGATCTGCTGGCTGCCCTGGGCGAACGTCCCGCAGATGAGTAGGTGGTGACACTGGGAGGACGCAACGTGCTGGTTCTGTTCTCTCACCCGAGGAGGCGGCCGCGTGAACGACCTGTCAGAGCTTCTGCTGCGCGTCCGTAATCGTGCCGAGCGAGAGACTCCGGTCCTGCCTTCGTGCGCCAGCGAGCAAGACATCGCCAACGCCGAGCGCGTACTCGGCTTCACTCTGCCGCCGCCGCTACGCCTGCTGTACCGTCACGTCGCCAACGGCGGCTTCGGCCCTGAGTATCAGCTGTTCCCGCTGATCGGCCAGGGGCGGACCGCCGTATCCGAGTACGGAGTGCCGGAGGGGTTCCCTTGCGAGTACTGGCCGCAGGGCGTGCTGCCGATCCTGGACTGGGGCTGCGGCATGTACGGCGCCGTCGACTGCCTCAGCCCCGACGCACCTGTCCTCCTCTTCGAGCCGAACGCAGGCCCTGACGACTGGGCCGACGCGTGGTTCCTGGACTCGCCTTCGCTCACCCAGTGGCTGGCCTCCTGGCTGAACGGAACTGGTTGGTGGGAGGAGGACGTCATGATGGCCGATGATGCCCAGGAGCCCATCCCCTGGGCTGATGCCGCCTGGCGCCTTGCCGCGAATGCTTGAACCGGTCAGCCGCGCCTCCCGGCCGGGAAACGGAGTCCGAGCGGGACGAGCTGCGCCAGCCACGGGAGCAGTGCGCATGGCGCCACAAGGTGTCGGCACCGGTTGAGTGTCACACACCCGTCGATCGACCTACGAGTGTCGGCAGCCTCGTACGCGGAATGCCAATACGTCGACTTCCCACAACCCTCGTCTGGCGAAGGCGGGCAAGCTGCCGATGGTGTCCCACCGAGTGGTGTAGCCGATCAAGGCGGCAAAAGCGCAGTTCACGACCGGAATCCCGGCTTCGGGAACCCCGTCTGGGCTGACAAGGCGTCAGTCTGTGGGCTTCAGTCCGAGGGCGCCGTCCGGTCTCCCGGCAGCTGCGCACCTGTGAAGCTTTGAGGCAAGATCGGCTACACCACTCGGCGGGAGCACGACCAAGCTGCCCGTTCCGTCGACATGGCGCTCGGCGTGTGGGAGGCTGCGGATCGAGTACCGAAGGTGCCTCGGCAACGCCACAGGCCGCCTCCAGAGCGAACTGAGCCAACTCGTGCCAGATCCGTGCCAGAACGGTCGGTGAACGACGGTCAGAAGCGGGCAAGAACTATCGCGCCGAACGCCCGGCGAATCAAGCATCGCCCCAGGCCAGAGGCCCTTTTAAGCCCGAACGCCCAAAGATTCCCAAGCTTATAGCGCGAGTTCGATTCTCGTCGCCCGCTCCAGCAGTAAAGGCCCAGCTCAGGGGCATGATCCCCGAGCTGGGCCTTTTGCTTTCCGTGGGCCGTTTCGGGCCCCGTGTCCCCTGCGTGCCCGTTAGGCCGAGGGAGCCTCTTCGCCGCGGGCGGTCGTGCCCCGGCCGAGCTTCTGGTTGATCGCCGCGTCCATGCCGTCAGCGATCTTCTTGTCCCGCTCGCTGGTGGCGTGTTGGTAGATCAGCGCGGCCCGAACGGAGGCGTGCCCCATGCGAGCCATAAGCTCCTTGAGACTGGCGCCTGTGGTGGCTGCCAAGGTGTTGCCGGTGTGCCGTAGATCGTAGAACCGGAAGTCCGGCATCCCGGCCTTGTCGCGCGCCTTCTTCCAGATCCGGCCGAAGGAAGTCCGGCGGAACGGGGCACCCTTCTCACCGACGAACAGCAGCCCCTTCGGACCCTTCTCGGCGAACAGCTCAAGGTGCATCTTCACGTCCGGGAGTACTACGGCGGGGATGGTCACGGTGCGTTTCCCGGCCTCGGACTTGGTGTCGCCCACGACCCGCCGGCCGGTGTTCAGCTCAGGAGCAGCGAGGCGGACCCGCACGGTGCCGGCGGCGAGGTTGATATCCGAGCGGCGCAGCTCGGCGAGTTCTTCCGGGCGGAGCGTGGTGAACGCGGCCAGGAGGACCATGGCCCGCCAGCGGGCGCCGACCAGTTCGGCCAGCTCATAGACCTGTTCGATGGTCGCGGTCTCGCGTTCCTCCGATGACTCCTTTCCTGCACCCTTGATCCGGCAGGGGTTCCGGCGGATCAGCTCGTCGTCGGTGGCGGTGGCGAGGATGGCCTTGAGCAGGCGGTATGCCTTCGCGGTCGTGATCTGCTTGCCGGTGGCGAGTAGGGCCGCGCGCCAGGCCCGGACGCGAGGCGCAGTGATCTCGTCCAGGTTCCAGGCACCGAAGGCGGGCGCGAGGTGCAGCCGGAGAAGCCGGCGGTACAGCTCGTCCGTGGTGGCCATCAGCCCACGCTCGGTGATCCACGCTTCGGCGTACTCAGTGAAGTTGATCGCTCCGGCATCCGGATCACGCCAGTCACCACGCGAAAGGTCGGTCTGGGTCTCGGCCAGCCAGACCTCCGCTTCCCGCTTGGTGCGGAACGTCACCGGGGCCGGCCGGAGGACACCTTGCGGGTCGGGGTAGCGCGCCTGATACCGGCCGGACGGGAGCTTGCGGATGCGGCCGAACTGCCGCCGCTTGCCAGCCATCAGGCCACCGACCGCAGGGCGCGACGGGTGGTCAGCGGCCGCACGGTGTTGACCGCCATGAACTCGGCCAGGGCCGCAGGCGCGATGCGGACGTGGCGGCCGACCTTGATGAACTCGATGCGGCGTTCGGCGACCAGGCGTCGAGGGAACCGGTCGGTGGTGCCGAGGAGGGCGGCGACCTCGGCGATCGTGAGGAGGTGGTCAGGCAGGGACATGGGTGGTGGGTTCTCCTTCCGTTCCTGGTGCGGGGGTGAGTGCTTCGGCGAGCCAGCGTTCGCCTGGGGTGAGGCCGATGCCGGCGAAGGTCCAGTGGGCGAGGACGAGGGTTGTGGGCTCGGTGGACTCGTCGTCGGCGGCCGGGGGCGGTCCGTCGGTGTGGGTGGTGGCTTGGGCTCTGCGCCAGGCGGCGCGTGCCTCGCGCAGGGCGCCGAGGGTGGTGGAGTAGCGGCGAGTCTTGGTGGAGAAGTGGCCGCGGAAGCCGAGCATGTGAGCCCAGGCGCGCAGGCGTAGTTCTTCCAGCTCGGGGCACTGGCCGAGGGTCCAGCAGGTTCGAACGAGTCGGCGAGCGTGCTCCGAGATGTCGAGGTGGGCGAGCTCGGCGAGCAGCTTGATCGGTCGGTCAAGGGTGCCGGTCGCGGATTCGGCGCCCTTGGTGGCGTACTTGGCGATGTAGGCGGCGACGGCGCGTTCGGTGAGGGCGGTACCGGCGGCGAAGTCTGCGGTCCGGATGGTGCGGATGTCGAGCTGCTTGCCGAACGCGAAGGCGTACGCGGTGCCGTCGAGGACGGGCCCGGGGATCTCGGTGGCGGCGACGGCGGCCCGGATGGCGTCCGTGAGGAGGTCTGGCGTTGCCCAGGCCGGCGGCGGAGTGTCACCGCCCTCGGGACCGTCGAGGCGAATGACGGCGTGGAAGTGGACGGCCCCGCGCTTCTGGTACTCGGCGACCTTGGCGAACGAGACGCGGGCGTGGTCGCGGAACTCACGCTGTGTCAGGCCGGCGCGCTTGGCGACTTCGCGGCGCAGGTAGATCGAGAAGCGGGCCCAGATCTTCCCGGCGTGAGCGTTCCAGAGCACTGCGGCGCGGTAGTCGTAGGTGTCCGGGTTGATTGGTGTGCCTAACTCGGGCGCGCCGTCGGTGTGGTGGGTGCCGCAGCGGCAGCGGCCGTTGGTGGGGCGGTTGTGGACGGGGCCGAAGCCGGGGGCGGTGAAGGTGGCGAACACGCGGGGGTGGGCGGCGACCGTGGCGGGGGTGCCTTTGCCGCCGGTGAGGCCGGCGGTGATCAGGTGGTAGGTGTCGCGGCGGTAGGTCTCGGCGCAGGCCGCACAGCGGGTGGTGCGCCGGTTGTTACAGCGCACGAGCAGGTTGCCGGCGGCCAGGTCGGCGGATTCCAGGTGGTGCAGGATCTCGCCGGTGGCGGTGTGAACTTCGGTGCGGTAGCCGTCGAGGCGGATGGGTCGACCGCAGCCACCGAGGCCGGCGAGTTGGCGCATGAGGGCGGGCATGGTGCCGAGTTGGGCAAGGGCAGTCAGCTCGGCGACCGGTGGCGGGGCGAGAGCGGGCACGGGGGTCCCTTCGAGCGGGATGGGCCCCGGAGCCGTAGCGCAAGCGGGCGGGCTCCGAGGCGGGGTGGTCAGCGCTTCTGGACGGGGTTGGTGTGCTGGTCGATCCACTGCTCGGCGCAGACCTTGTGGACGGGCTTGCCGCGGTCGGAGCGCAGATTGGTGGGCTTGGTGCAGATGCCGCACGGTTCGGGCTTGGGGGACCAGTGCTTGGAGTCGCGCCAGTCGAGGAGGGCCATGTCAGGCCGCCTTCACGCTGGTGCGGGGGCGGGTGGTGGTGCCGGTGCCGTGGCAGGCAGGGCAGCACGCCTGGACGGTGGCGCGGGAGCCGTTGGGGAGGCGGGTGCCGGTGTCGATGGCGACGCGGGCGAAGCCGGCGCAGTGGGTGCAGTGCTGGGCGTGGCTGTGCTGGTGCTGGGGCATGATGGTGGTCCCTTCTGGGCGCGGTCGTGTGCTGCGGTTGGTTGGGTGCGGTCTCCGGGGCGGTGGGATGCTTGGCGGCTTTTGCCGCCCCGGGGGCCGGTCAGGGGGCGCGGTGCTGGGGGTCAGACCCGCAGGGCGCGGGCGCGGGCGGCGGCTTGTTCGAGCAGCTGGTGAATGTCGGCCTGCCGGGTGGTGGGGCGGTCGTTGTACTCGTCGGGGGAGTTGACGGGCCGCCGAGTGGCATGGAGGACTTCCATGACCTGCACGCGGGCGGTCTGGACAGTGCTCGCGGTGCCGTAGCCGTGGGCGAGGACGGCGGCTTGTGCGCCGAGGAGGCAGACACGGCCGGCGGTGTCCCACATCGCGCCTTGAAGCCAGCCGTGCGCGGCGATGTAGCGGGAGGCCAGGCGCAGGTGATCGGCAGCGCTGACCGGGACGGGTCGGGCCGGGCGGTGGGCGATCCGGTCCAGGAGCGTGAGGCGGGGAAGCGGGTGACCGGAGTTCCAGGGCTGCACCGTGCTGCCAAGCGGGCAGACGTACGGAGCGGGCAGGCGGGCCGGGGTCGGCAGGGAGGCGAGGTAGGCCTCGATCTCGGCGGCGAGGCCGGAGCCGTCCACGGTCAGCAGCGTCGGGAGACCGAAGGGTTGGAGGGTGGTGGGCATGGCGACTACTCCTCTCACTTGTGGGTGACGGCCGTGACCGTGGAGCGGGTGGTCTGGTCGATGGCCGGGGCCAGGAAGGTGTGCGCCAGGTAGAAGCCGAACAGCGCGATCACGACGACGCCCCAGGGCCGGATGCCGAGGAACTTGACGGCGGTCCAGGCGATGGCGCCGAGGACGAAGACCAGGGGGAGGGTGACGTTCACGGCGAGCTCTCCTGTCAGGCGATGGGGCAGTGGTGGGTGCGGGCGGCGATCTCGGCGGCGGCGCGGGAGTCGTAGTCGGCGGAGAAGCCGCAGCGCGGGGCGGTGCAGGCGGCGGTGTGCTTCTCGCGGCCGTGGCGGTCGTAGTAGGTGGCGACCTGGACAGGACCGATGCGGATTACGTTGCGCGGGCGGATCGGTCGGGGCATGGAACTGGTTCTCCTCTCAGGTGAGTTGGGCGGCGATGGCGTCGGCGAAGTGCGGCGGGACGCCGAGCCGGACGCGCAGGGTGTCGGTGTCGATCGGGGTGCCGGTGCGGGCGCGATGGTCGTCGGCGACCTTGCGGGCGTGCTCGACCAGAGCGGCCGGGACCGCGATGGGCGGAGCAGCGGGTGCGGCGGTCAGCGCGGGTACCGGATCCGGCGTGGGGAGGGGTTCGGGCTCGGGTTCGGCCAGGCCCGCGACGGTGGTGTCGGGTTCGGGTTCGTAGAGCGGGAGTTCGGGGTCTGGCTCGGGCTCGGTGTCGGGGGCGGTTGGGGTGGTGTGGGCGAGGAGGGTGCCGCCGAAGAAGGCGAGGGCGGGCCAGCCGGCGACGAGGATGCGCAGCCAGGCCGGGACGCGGGCGAGGTTGAGGAGTCCGGCGGTGGCGACGTTCGCGCCCAGGGATGCGGCCAGCGCGATGGCGAACCAGGTCCAGGCGGCGCGGGCGGGGCGGCCGGCGGCGCGAAGGACGCGGATGCGGTGCCAGGCGGCGACCAGGAGCAGGTCCACGGAGACGGGGTAGGCCCAGGCTTTCCAGCCGTGTTGGTTGGCGGCCCCGGCGATGTCGTGGAGGTGGGCGAAGGACAGGGCGCCGGCGATGGCGGCTTGCACGAGGACGGCATCCGGGCGGGGCAGGCGCATCGGGCGGTCCTCCTTCCAAGGGGGGTGGGGCCGGGGCCGGACGGGGCTCAAGGGATGCCCTGCCGCCCGGTCCCGGCGGTCTGGGTGGTTACTCGGGGGCGGTGCCGGTACCGAGGCAGGTCGGGCAAAGGACTTCGACCTGTCCGGCGGGGCGGGCCTGCTTGCCGCGGCCGACGGTGTGGGTCTCACTCACCCAGCCCTCACCGTTGCAACCGGTGCACTTCGGCAAGGCGGCCGAGACCGGGGCGGGCTTCTTGCGGGCGGCCACCGGGATCACTCGTCCGAGTCGGTGTCGTCGGCGCCGTACCAGGGGCAGTCGCGTTCATCGTGGTCGACGCCGGTCACGTCGCCGTCGGTGTCGCCGCAGTGCTCGCAGAACATGGGTCTTCTCCTCGTGGTTCGGCCCGCTTCGGGCACGGCTTGGGTAGGGACTTGGCGTGTAGACGGTCACGCCGACCGGGAAAGGGGCGGTTAGCGCCGGCGGATGGTCCAGTCGCGGGGGCTGTTGCGCAGGTCGCTGGTGACGCTGAAGCGGGCCGGGCGACCGGGGTCGACAGGCTGGCTGGGCGTCAGCTCTCCGCTGCGGAGCCAGACGTCCCAGGAGTACATGCCGTTGGCGGTGTAGAGCCCGCTGGTGGTGCGGCGGACGAACGTGTACTCGCCGGAGCAGACGCGGGTCAGGTGGGCGTCGTCCAGGTACTCGTAGTACGCGCCGCCGGTCCAGTACGGGCGGTTGAGCTGGGCGCCACGGGCCCACGCGTCGTGTTCGTCGCGCAGAGCGCGTTCGCTCCTGCTCATGGGCATGACGGCGGTCATCTCGCGGACGTGGTCGGTGATCGCGTCGCCGTGCTTGTCGAGGAACCCTCCGACGAGGTTCTCCAGGAATCGGGGCATGATGGAGCTCTCTTTCTGCTCGGTCTCGGGTGTGAGGGGCCCGGGGCGGCCGGTGAGTTTGGCGACCTGGCGGCTGCCCCGGGGCGTGGTCAGTTGATCGGGGTGTCGGTCTGCGCGGCGGCGAAGCGCTCCATCGCGGCGAGGAAGCCGGTGGCGTTCTCAGCCAGGGCGCGAGCGAAGGCCAGCTGCTCGGCCAGCGGAACGGTGGGGTGGGTGGCCAGGGTGAGGCTGTGGCCGGGGTCGTCCAGGGCCAGGATCGGGGGTCGCCGGTCGCCGTACTCGCACAGGTGGAAGTGGGTCTTGCTGTCGGCGTAGAACGACACGTGCAAGGTCATCGGGAGGTCCTTTCGGGAGCCGGTCGGCGGTGTGGGGTCAGTCCTTGCGCGGGTAGCCATGGCCGGCCGGCGGGTAGTCGCGGTTTCGGCGCATCGCCGGCGTGCAGCCATGGAGCACGACACGGCCGAACTCCTCGTCGGCGTCTTCGTTGTCGTTGAGGTAGCCCGTGGTCGCGTTGATCAGCTGGCCGGTCAAGTGGCGGTCTTCCTCCGCCTGGCTGGTGCGACGGTCGCGGTAGCTCATGTGATCTCTCCTTTTGTGGGCCCGAGTTCGGGCATGGGGGTGGTAGGGACTTGGCGCGGGGGCGGTCGCGCCGGCCGCGGAGCAGGGGATGGGTTAGCTGGTGGCCGGGAACGGCTTGGTCAGCGGCACGGCATCAGCCGGGACCGCCGTCGGCGGGACGCGCGGCCGGAAGCGGTTCAGCGCCGGCAGGTCGGGAACGCGGTGCGCGTTCTCCCGGCAGGCGCGAGCCGCGTCGGCGAGGGACAGTTCCGGGGTGCGGATACGGCACCAGCCGCCGGAGGAGTCACCCGCCACGGCCACTCCGGGCATCTTCGGGGGGATCGCGGTGGCCGCGAGCACGGCTTCAGGGGAGATGTCACCCAGGCCCATTTCGGCGGTTGGCCGGTCGTTCACGCGGTGCACGACGCGGCCGGAGAGCTGAGCGCGCAGCATCGTGGCGCCCTTACCCAGCTCGGAGCCGAAGCGCTGCCCGCAGACCTCCAGGTAGATGCCGGCCGCGCGGCCGAGTTGAGCGAGCCGGATCAGCTGGGTGACCATCACGTCCCGGCGCTTTTCGTCCTTCGCGGTAGCCACCAGGAACAGTTCCGCGACTTCGTCCACCAGCAGGACCAGTGGCACCGGTCGCACGTCGTCGGGCAGGCCCCAGATGTCCGAGGTGATCTCTTCGTCCGGGACATCCGACGTGATGCCCTGCCGGTCACGGATCAGGTCGTAGCGGCCCTCCATTTCATCAACCAGGACGTCCAGCAGCTCAGCCGCCTGATCCGGATCGATGGCCAGCGCGGACAGACGAGGTGCGAACGGGGCCAGCTCCACACCCCGCTTGCAGTCGATCCCCACCAGCGCCACCCGCTGAGAGGCCAGGCCCCGGATCAGGTTGCGAATGTAGACCGACTTGCCCGACTGCGTCGCGCCCAGCGTCATAGCGTGCGGGATGGGCCGGTAGTCGCGCACATAGGCGGTCCCGTCCTCCCGCAGAGCCACCGGCACCACCATCGGACCGGAGGGCAACCGGCGCGGCATACGCACCTTGCGGAGCACATCGAAGCCGGTCATCCGCAGCTCGACCACACCGGGCTTCACCACCGAGACATGCACGGCGTGCACACCCCAGGCGTGGCGCAGACGCTCGGCCGAGGCCGCCACGTCCGCCGGCTCCATCCCCGGAGCGAGCCGCAGGCGAATCCGCAGGCCCGTGGTTGTCGGGCGGACCCGGCGGATCTTTGGCGGAACCGGCCGGATCTCCCGCCGAGAGGTGACCCGGGCGACCATCACCCGCAGCCGGGACGGCGCAACCGTCAGCCCACAGGCGTCCATCGTGGCACCGTAAGTGGCCCGGAAGCGTATCGCCGCCACCGGCAGACCCACCGCCGACCAGTACACCGCCGGCGCCTTCACCCGGGCGTAGGCCGCACCACCACCCACAGCGGCTAACGGACCGCCGAACTCGGCCAGCGTCATGACCCCCGACATGGCGATCAGCCCTTCGCCGTAGCCGGAACGAGCGAGGTAATCGCGGTAGCGCGGAACGAAATCCCGTGCCGCTTCTGGCCGTTGAACTCGTTCTCCCAGTCCCGGGCCTTGAGCCCGGTCACCGCGACCGGCATCCCGACCTGGAGACCCTCACTGATCCCGGTCTCCGGCACCGAGACGGTGTAGAGGTTCGCCTCACCCTCATCCGCGATGGTCAGCCCGACGGTGTACATCCGCGCGCCGGTCTCGCGGTCAACGGCAATCTCACCCGTCTGCTTGTTCACCAGCTTCGGCGCCGGCGGAACGACCACGAACACGAACGCGGTCGACGTGTCGATCTTGAAGGTAGCCATGGGCCTACTCCTTGAGTCAGCTCCGACGCCCATGCGTCGAGTAGCAGCTTCCCTATGAAGGTAGGCGCAGTTTTTCTGCGAGTCAAGAAGTTCTGCGAGTAGTCGCGAAGAAGAACTTCTGCGACTCTGGCGTTGCACACACGGAAGTAGTTCCACATGTGGAACCTGGCAGAGGAGGGATCATGACCAACGGCTTCGGTCTGGTAGTCCGCTTCGAGCTGCGCGACGACGCAGCCGCAGCGGCGTTTGACAACCTGGTGGAGCAGACGCTTGCCGGGATCAAGGCGCACGAGCCCGGCACACTCGCGTACGTCGTGCACGCAACCCCGGACGAGCCCAACGTCCGCGTTTTCTACGAGCTGTACGAGGACCGCGACGCGTTCGACCAGCACGAGCAGCAGCCCCACACCAAGCACTTCCTCGCTCAGCGCGAGCAGTACCTGTCCGGCGTTGACGTGACGTTCCTGTCCGCCCTGGCAGGGAAGGGGCCGGTGGCAGCGTGACCCCGGAGGAGCGGCGCGCCTTTGGCGTGCGCGTGGCCGAGTTGCGTGAGGCACGAGGGTTCACGCAGAAGCAGCTTGCCGCCGAGATCGGCAGGACGGCGAGTTGGCTGTCCCAAGTCGAGCGAGGCATCCAGCCGGTCAACCGGCTTGACGTGCTCCGCATGCTCGCCGACGGCCTAGGCGTGTCGCTCCAAGTACTCCGCCCGGATGCACCCGCGCCCGCAGCGATAGTGACGGCCGAGCCGGCAGAGGAGCCGAACGACCTTGACCAGGCACGGCTCCTCATCTCCGGTCACCCGGTCCCTGAAGTGCTGTTGGCCGTCGATCCTGCTGAAGCGCCGGTCACGGTGGAGGAACTCGGCGCCGCTGTCGATCGAGTCTGGGAACTCACCCACGGCAACCAGTTCGCCGACCTGAGCGCGGTCCTTGGGCCGTTGGTCCCGAGGATCGAGCGAGCGGCCCGTACCGCGCCCCTTGAAAAACGGCCCGAGCTGTGGGGGTTGCTCAGCCGGACGTACCAAGCGCTCTCGGCAGCGTTCGTCCGCCAGGACGAGGGCGATGCGGCGTGGGTCGCGGCGGACCGATCTATCCGTGCGGCTGAGGAGTCTGGACAGCCTCTCGGGGTGTTCGCCGGTGTGTTCCGACTCGCCCAGGCGTTCGTTCGGCTGAAGCACTTCGACCAGGCAGACCATGCGGCGACGACCGCGCTCAACGCGCTGCGGCAGTACCTGCTAGTCAGTGACGACGACCCGCAAGCTCTTTCGGTCGCAGGCTCGTTGCACCTGGTGTTGGCCCTGACGAATGCGCGTTCCGGCGATCGGGCGCGGGCACGTCAGGAGTTGGATCAAGCACGGAAGGTCGCGCGACGGCTGGGCGAGGACCGTAATGACTTCAATCTGGAGTTCGGTCCGACCAACGTCGAGATCCAGACGGTTTCAATTGCTGTGGACCTTGGAGACGCAGGCGAAGCAATCGAGGTTGGGACGCAGATCGACGCATCCGGACTCTCGGTCGAGCGCCGCGCACGGTTGCTCATGGACCTGGGCCGGGCCTACGCGCAACGTCGTCAGTTCGGTGAGGCGCTGGACTCCCTCCTGCAAGCTGAAGAGCTCTCACCGGACCTGATCCACAACCACATTGAAGCGCGCGCGACGATCCGCGAACTGCTTCTCGTTGCCGGCCGGTCGGCAGCCCCTGAGCTACGCGATCTCGCGGAGCGAGCTGACGCCCGAGGGTGAGTGAGTAAAAACCTTCTCTACGGGTTCAAGGCGCCGCGCACAGCGCGGCGCGGCACTCGCCCGGCCGCCCGTCGTCGCTCCTGTCTTCGCCCCGCTCCCGGCGGGCGCCCGGCGGTGCCGCGGGTGCGGCAGAGAGAAGTGGGGCGCTGCCCCACACCCCGGCCCTCCTCGGAGGGGACCAGGGGCTGGCGCACGGGTGCACCATCGATGGGGTGAGTGCGGTGGGGCGCGGGATGGCCCCCTCCTCGACCGGTCACCCAAGGGGCGTACCCGGAACCTCCAGGGGCCGCCAAGGCCAAGCGCAAGCGTCACGGACGTGAGCCTTGGCGGCCCCTGGAGAACCCGGGTGCGGCGAAGCTGCCCGATCGAGGAGGGAGCCACCCCGCTCGGGCCAGTTGTGCCGGAGCCGCCAGCTAGCCAGCCCATCGACAGGGAGGTGTCCGAGAGGAGGTCTATCGTGCACCCATGAAGGCGTATCCCGATTTTGGTCACCCACAGGGCCTTGGCGCGGCCCCTCACTACGACATCCGGGACGGCAAGCTCTATCCGGACTTCGGCCACCCGAACGGGCTTGGTGCGGCGCCCTGGTACAGCGTCCGAGGCGACAAGCTCTACCCGGACTTCGGGCACCCTCAGGGTCTCGGCGCGGCACCCCACTTCAGTCTCCGCGATGGGAGGCTCTACCCGGACTTCGGCCATCCCCAAGGCATCGGTGCAGCACCCTGGTACGGCATTCGCTGATCCAGGAAGCCGTGCCCTTCGCGTGCCCGAACGGGCGGATCCGACCGGTAAACCACGGGCAGTCGAGGCTAGTGCAGAGGCCGAAGAGCAGGCCGTCCGAGATGACATAGCGGCAGGTCAGGAGCGCTTTTTGGGACCAGAGTTGGCCTAGATTCCCAAGCTTATAGCGCGAGTTCGATTCTCGTCGCCCGCTCCAGCAAGAAACCCCAGGTCAACGGCCTGGGGTTTCTGCTTTGTCTAGACCTCTCTAGGTGCCTTGCACCAGATCCGCACCAGATCGCCTCTGGGTGGCCCGCCGATGCGCCTGGACCCGGGCGTCCAGTGCGTTGGCGATCTCCCTCTGGCGGTCAAGGTCCGAGTGCTGGTAGATCATCGCGGCGCGCTCCGAGGACTGCCCCGCGCGCACCATGGTGTCCTTCAGCGTGGCTCCGGACCGGGTCGCGAGGGTGTGCCCGGTGTGGCGCAGGTCATAGAACCGGAAGTCCGCCGGCAGACCCGCCTTCGCCCGAGCCTTGCGCCATTTCCGCCCGAACGAGGAGCGGCGGAACGGGGCGCCGCGTTCACCCACGAACAGCAGTCCGTCCGGTGCCTTCTCCGCGTACCACCGAAGGTGCCGGTCCAGCTCCTTGTGCAGGAAGCCGGGGAGCATGATGAACCGCCTGCCGGCCTCCGACTTGGTGTCGCCCAACACGCGCTTGCCGTTGGTCAGTTCGGGTGCCGCCTGGCGCACGCGGACGCCGACCCTTTCCAGGTCCACATCGTGCCGGCGCAGCTCCGCCAACTCCTCGGGGCGGGCGAGCCCGTAGGCCGCGATGTAGACCATCAGGCGCCAACGCGGCCCCATGACATCAGCGATCGCGTCCACCTGGTCGATCGTGGCGATGGGCCGCTCGGGGGCCGACTCCTTGCCTGCACCCTTGATCCGGCAGGGATTCCGCCGGATCAGTTCGTCATCGACCGCCGTCTCCAGGATGGCCTTCACCAACCGGTACGACTTGGCCACCACCGTGGGGCCGGTCGCGCTCAGCCGCTCGGCACGCCACGTGCGTACGCGCGGAGGCGTGATCTCGTCCAGGTCCCAGGCCCCGAACGTGGGCAGGATGTGCTTCTTCAGCAGCTGCCGGTAGAGGCCTTCAGTGGTTGCGGCCAGGTTGCGCTCCGGTACCCACTGCAGGGCGTACTCCTCGAAGTTCACCTTGCCCGCGTTCGGGTCGCGCCAGTCGCCACGGGACAGGTCGGCCTCCACCTGGGAGAGCCAGGTCTCTGCCGCCTTCTTCGTTTCGAAGGTCTCCGGCGAGCGGTGCTCCTGGCCGTCCGGTGACAGGTAGGCCGCGGTCCAGCGGCCGGAACGGTACTGCCGGACAGCCCCGAAGCTGCGCTTGTAGCCCTTGTTGTTCGCCATCAGGCCACCGCCCGCATCCGGCGCCGCCGCACGACCGGCAGGACCGTGTTGGCGCCGATGAAGGCCTCCAGGGCCGCCGCCGGGATGCGGACGTGGCGGCCGACCTTGACGAAGGTGATGCGTCGCTCGGCGATCAGTCGGCGGGGGAAGCGCTCGCCGCTGGTCTCCCAGGTCCCGAGCAGCTTGGCTACCTCCTCGACAGTCAGTAGCTGGTCAGGCATGAGTGGGTTCTCCTTCCGTTCCGGGTGCGGGTTGCAGCGTTTCGGCGAGCCATGCCTCGGCACTGGTCAGGCCGGTGCCGGCGAAGGCCCAGTGGGCGAGGACGAGGGTCGTCTCGTCGGAGGTGGCCACGTCGGGGAGTTGCGCCAGGGCCTGAGCGCGCTGCCACTCGGCGCGGGCTTCGCGGAGGGCGCCGAGGGTGGTCGAGTAGCGGCGGGTCTTGGTGGAGAAGTGGCCGCGGAAGCCGAGCATGTGGGCCCAGGCCCGCAGCCGGAGTTCGGCCAGTTCGGGACGACCGCCGAGGCTCCAGCAGGTGCGGATCATGCGGCGCGCGTGCTCGGGCATGTCGAGCTGGTCCAAGGAGCGGACCAGTCCCGATCCTTGGCAGGTGCCGCAGCGTGTGCTGAGGCCGGCGGGGATGGGAGTCCGCCCGCGTCCCTCGCAGGGCTTGCAGCACAGGGAGTGGTCGAGCGTGCCGGTGGCCGTCTCGGCGCCCTTGGTGGCGTACTTCGCGATGTAGGCGGCGACGGCGCGTTCGCTCAGCTCCGAGCCGCCGGTGAACTCGGCGGTCCGGATGGGGCGGATGTCGAGCTGGGCGCCGAACGCGAAGCGGTGTTCCCGGCCGTCGACCAGCGGGCCGGGGATGTCGGCACGGCGAGCGGCGGCGCGGATGGCATCGGTGAGGAGCTGGGTGGAGGCCCAGCGCGGCGGCCGGTCCGAGCCGCCAGCGGGCCCGTCGAGGCGGATGACGGCATGGAAGTGGACCAGGCCGCGGCGCTGGTACTCGGCGACCTTGGCGAAGGACACGCGGGCGTACTGGCGGAAGGCCCGTTGGGTGAGACCGGCCCGTGCGGCGATCTCGCGGCGCAGGTGAATGGAGAAGCGGCGCCAGAGCGCCCCGGAGTGGGCGTTCCAGAGGACGGCGCCCGGGTAGTCGTAGGTGTCGGGGTTGAGCGGGGTGCCGAGCTCGGTGGCGTCCTGGTCGTGGAGCTTGCCGCAGCGGCAAGCGCGGACCTGCCCGTTGGTGCCGGTGGGCCGGTTGTGGACCGGCCCGAAGGACGGTGCGGTGAAGGTGGCGAAGACCCGGGGGTGCGTGGCGACCTGGTCGGGAGTGCCCTTGCCGCCGCGCAGCCCGGCCGCGATCAGGTGGTAGGTGTCGCGCCGGTAGGTCTCGGCGCAGGCCGTGCAGCGGGTGGCGCGGCGGTTGTTGCAGCGGACGAGCAGTTGGCCGGCGGGCAGGTCGGCGGAGGCCAGCTGGCGCAGGATCTCGCCCGTCGTGGCGCTGACCTCGGTGCGCTGCCCGTCGAGGCGGATCGGGTGGGTGCAGCCGCCGAGGCCCTGGAGTTGGCGGGAGAGGGCGGGCAGGGTGCCGAGCCGGGCCAGGGTGGCCAGTTCGGCGACCGGGAGCAGGGTCACTTACCGCCCCCGTTCACGATCTGGACGCCGGTCCGGGTGCCCGACTCAACGGCGGGTGCGAGAACGGTGTGAGCGAGGTAGAAGCCGAACAGGGCGATGGCGGCGGCGACCCAGAGGCGGATGCCGAGGAACTTGATCGCGGTCCAGGCGACGAGGCCGAGGACGACGACCAGGGGGAGGCTGACGGTCATGGCCGGGGTCCTTTCAGCGGGCGGGGCAGTGGTGGGTGCGGGCGGCGAGTTCGGCGGCGGCGCGCGAGTCGTAGTCGGCGGAGAAGCCGCAGCGCGGCGCGGTGCAGGCGGCGGTGTGCTTCTCGCGGCCTCGGCCGTCGTAGAACGTGGCGACCTGCACGGGTCCGATCCGGATCACGTTGCGGAAGCGGTGATTGAACATGCGTCAGCCCTCCGTGGGATCGGTCACGAAGTCGTCCGCGTGGTCGGTGAGCCACTGCCGGATCTCGGCGCTCTCCTCGGCATCGGCGGTGAGGATGGCGCGCTCGGCGGTGGCCACCGCGGCGACGAGCTGGTTGCGGCGGGTGAGTTCGGCCGCGCGCTGCAAGGCGCGCAGGGTGGACGGGCGCATGGTGGGATCTCCTGTCAGAGCTGGGAGGCGATGGCTTCGGCCAGGGCGGCGGGGACGCCGAGACGCGCACGCAGCGTGGGCGCGTCGATGGGTGCCCCGGTCTGGCTGCGGTGGTGATCGGCGACCTTCCGGGCGTGTTCGACCAGGGCGGCCGGGACGGCGACCGGGGCGGGAGCCGGTACGGGGAGCGGGGGCGGCGCGTAGACGGACGGCAGGTCGTCGTCCTCCCTCGCCACCAACTCCGTTGCTCCGGAGCCAACTGGGTGTGTGGTGGCACCGGAGTGGGCGAGGAGTGTGCCGCCGAGGAAGGCAACGGCGGGCCATCCGGCTACGAGGATGCGCAACCAGGCTGGGACGGCGGCCAGGTCGAGGAGTCCGGCGGTGGCCACGTTGGCGCCGAGGGACGCGGCAAGGGCGATGAGGAACCAGCACCAGCCGGAGGCCAGGTTCATCCCGGAGCGCATCCGGCGCCAGGCGGCGACCAGTAGGAGGTCGACGGAGACCGGGTAGGCCCAGGCCTTCCATCCGTGCTGGCCGGCCGCTCCGGCGATGTCGTGCAGGTGCGCGAAGGACAGTGCGGCGGCGATCAGCGCTTGGACCAACACGGCGTCCACCCGCCGCAGATGGGCACGCAAGGGTGAACCTCCTTTCGGGCGTGAGGGGGTAGGGAATCGGCGCGGGACGGCCGCGCCACCGAGGGTGGGGGAGGGATCAGGCCTTGCTCAGGTCCACCGGGTCAGCGCCACGGGGACGGGGGCGGAAGCGGTCGAGCTTCGGTAGGTCCGGGGCCAGGTGAGCGTTGGCGGCACAGGCGGCCGAGGCCTGGGAGAGCGAGAGGTAGGGGGTGCGGATGCGGGACCAGCCGCCGGAGGTGTCCCCGACGACGGCCAGGCCGGGACGCTCGGGCGCGATGGCGCAGGCCGCGATGACCGCCTCCGGGGAGATGTCGCCGAGCGCCATCTTGGCCGAGGCTTCGTCGTTGACCCGGTGGCACACGCGTCCGGTCAGCTGGGCACGGAGCATGGTGGCGCCCTTGCCGAGCTCGGCGCCGAAGCGCTGCCCGCACACCTCCAGGTAGATGCCGGCGGCCCGGCCGAGCTGGGCGAGGCGAATGAGCTGGGTGACCATCTCGTGCCGGCGGTCCTCGTCCTTGCGGGTGGCGACGAGGAAGAGCTCTGCCACCTCGTCCACGAGGAGCACGATCGGGACCGGCCGCTCGGCGTCCGGGAGGCCCCAGATGTCGGAGGTTATCTCCTCGTTCGGGACGCCGGGGGCTATGCCCTGGCGGGCCCGGATCAGGTCGTAACGGTCCTCCATCAACTGGACCAGAGCGGGGAGGAGTTCGGCCGCCTGATCGGGATCGGTGGCCAGCGCGGAGAGCCGGGACGCGAACGGCGCCAGCTCGACCCCGCGCTTGCAGTCGATCCCGACCAAGGCCACCGGTTGCGGGGCGAGCCCGGCGACCAGGTGACGCAGGAACATCGACTTGCCCGACAGGGTTGCTCCGAGGGTGAGTTGGTGCGGAATGGCTCGGTAGTCGCGGATGAACGCGGTCGCGTCCTCCCGCAGAGCCACCGGCACCTTGAGAAAGCTGCCCGCCACCTTGCGGGGCATCCTGACGCGGCGCAGGACATCGAAGCCAACCAACCGAAGGTCGACGACGCCGGGCTTGACTGCGGTCACGTAGACCCCGTGCACGCCCCACGCATGTCGGAGGCGTTCCGCGGAGGCCGCGACATCCGCCGGCTCCTGCCCCGGCGCGAGACGCAGCCGAAGCCGCATCCCGGTGGGCGTCGGGCGGATGAGGCCCCGCCGTGGCGGGACCGGCCGTACCTCGCGGCGCGTTGTGGCCCGTACCGCCAACACGCGCAGGCGGGACGGCGCGACGGTGAGCCCGCAGGCGTCCATCACCGCGCCGTACGACCCCAGTAGCCGGGCGGTCGTGCCGGGCAGGCCTAACGCGCACCAATAAGCGCTCGGGTGGCGTGCCCGGAGGTAGGCGGCCCCGCTGCCGGCGGCGAGGGCCGGACCGCCGATCTCCAGCAGAGTCAGCAGGTCCGACACGTCACGCCCCCACGGAGGCGGGGAACACGGTCGGGGCTACCGCGGCGGCACGGTAGGCGATGCCGTGCCGGGGCTGGCCGTTGAACACCTGCTCCCAGGGACGGGCCACCAGGCCCACCAGCGCGACCGGGCCGCCGAGAGCCAAGCCCTCACTGACGCCGGACTGCGGAACGGTGACCTTGATCAGCGAGGACTCGCCGTCCTCGATGTAGACCACGCCGACCGTCATCAACGCCTCACCGGTCGCGGTGTCGGTCGCCAGCTCTCCGGTCCGACGGTCGCGGACCTTCTGCTCCGGGGCCTCGGTCAACAGGATCGTCGCACCCGAGGTCTCCACACGAATGGAACGCATGAACTGATCTCCCTTGCGCGCACCACAGAGGGTGCAGTCAGTGACAAATGACTACACATCGGGAGGTTGACCGCATATGGACTCGGCGCGATACGCTCGGGGAGCGTTGTGCCAACGACGCACCGAGCCTGAGTGGGCTGCCTCCCGCTCAGGCCACAGCTTTCGTGACCCTTGCCGCTGACGCGCCGGAGCAGGTCTGCCTTCCTGCACCGGCGCGTTCGCATGTCCGCACACAGCCTCCCGCCGAAGGCGGGAAGAGCATGCCGACAACAACGAGAGTAACCCGTACTCCAAGTACTGTCTAGTATTTTTGGTACCAGCTCATACTTCCAGTACGCCCAACTCGCGGGCGAGGTCGCTGAGCTGACCGGACGTCGACTGGCTCATGGTTACCAGGTCGGCAACGATCTGCTTCACCAAGGGCATGGCACGGAACATCTCCGGCGAGAGCCCACGCGCGGTCAGCAGCTCGGCCACCGCATCATCCAGCTGCCGGCGCTGCGCGTAGGCCCTGGCCACGTCGATGTGAAAGCGCGTCTGACGCTCCGTCGACAGCACCGAGGGATCGACGGCGCCCGCGGCCCGAAGCGCGATACCGGCGTCACCGAGGTCGACCGCCACGGCCACCTCGTGCAGGCCGACGTTGGTCGGGCCGAACTCTGTGTTGTAGTCGTTGCGCCCTTCGCCGACCACCTCTGCCATCGCGCGCGCCTCGCGCAGATGCTCGTACGCCGCTTCGGCTTCATTGGCGCGCGCGGCCGCCATCGCCCGTTGCAGGGTCAGCGCGCCGCGCATGGCGACGGCCTCCACCTGTCCGGACTCCGCGAGCGGCCGGAGCGCGTCCGCGGCACTGCCGGAGGCCTGGGCTGCCTGCGCGTAGTGGCGGGCGCCGAGGAAGACGATCGACAGCCGGAACTCACCGGCCGCCATGAGCAGAGGATCGCCGGCGCGCTCCGCGGCGACCACAGACCGGTCGATGGCAATCCACGCTGCCTCGGGCTCGCCCATGTTCGACAGGGCGGCACTGCATGCGTGGTACATCCGCGCCAGCAACCGGAACAGCTCGGCACGTTGGTCGTCGGAGACCGAGCGGGCAGCCGACTCCAGTGACGGCACCAGGTCTTCGAGCAACTCCGCCAGGTCGGCGTAGCCGCCGGCATGGGCGAGCATCCAGGCCTGCTCGACTTCGCCACGCAGGGCGTCCACATCGGGTGTCGCGTGCGGCCCGAGGATCGCCTTGAGCGAGTGCGCCGCACTGAGGACCAGGCGGAGCCGACTCGCTCCGGGCGTCTCCCCGTCGGCCGCTGCCGCGACGATCGGCGCCTCGGCCGCCAACTCGGCGACGGGGACGTCCAGGGCCTCCGCGACCTTCTCCAGGACGGTCATGCGGTCGATCCGGCGGACGCCGCGCTCCACCTGGGAGACCCAGGCTTCCGAGCGGCCGAGCAGCCGGGCGAACTCCTTCTGTGAGAGCCCACGGCGCTTGCGGTGGAAGGCGATCTTCTTGCCGAGCGCCTTGGCGTACTCAGTGCTCAAGGTCCACACCCTTGGCGGACACGAGGTCGAGCCAGTCGACCTCGGTGGCGGCGAGGTACTGCTCGCGCTCGGCGAGGAAGACCTTCACGTAGTCCTTCGACTCGTGCTCGTCGAAGGCGGCACGGTCGCGGTAGAGCTCGTAGAAGATCCGGTCCAGCGGCCGGCCGTCAACCCGGTGGACCGCGTAGACCACCGTCCCGGGCTCGTTGGCCCGGATCAGCTCACCGGTCCGCGCCACCAGGTCATCGAACGCGGCCGCCGCCGACTCGTCCTTGCAGGTGAAGCGCACCACCAGTCCGAACATGCTTCTTCCTTCCTAAGTCGCGAAGTTGAGCCACGGCACTTGTCGCCGCACCAGCTAACCGTACGAAAAGTGCGATACCGCACTCGGAGTACCCGCATCTTCGGTACGGTGCTAGTACTAAATGTACTGCCCGACGGCTTTCGATGACAGAGGAACGGCGAGCCAGGGCAGAACGGAGCAGGTCAACGCCGCAGAGGAGCGCCATGACCACTCACCGACGCATCTTCACCGGCCACCCTCGGGAGCTCAGCGCAGCACGGGGTTGGATCCGGAAGCTTCTGATCGACCACCCGCGTGCTGACGACGCCGAACTGATCGTCAGCGAGCTCAGCACCAACGCCCTGCAGCACACCGAGAGCGGCAAGCAGTCGGGCAGCTTCGAGGTCGCCCTGACCCTGGCGGTGCGCGGAGTGGCGATCACCGTCACTGACGAGGGCACCAGCACCAGCAGCCCGCGCGTCCAGCACTCGGCGGCTGACAGCACCCAGGGGCGGGGGCTGGACATCGTCACCGCACTCGCTGACCGATTCACGATCTCCGGTGACCGCCACGGCCGGGCCGTCACCGCGGAGCTGTGGCTCCCACAGCAACACCAGTCGCCAGCCTTCGGGAGTCCGTCCGACATCGCCCGGCACGGATACCGCTGCGAACACACCGTGCAGAGCCCGGGGGCCGCGCAGGGTCCGCAGCTGGTGAGCACCTTGAGCGCGGTGAGCGCCGAGGAGGCGATCCGCTGGATTCGTCTGTCCATCAAGGCCCTGTTCCTGGCAGTCGAGGCCACAGAACTCGGTCGGCTCCACCAGTGGGCCGAGACGGACCACACCAAGGCCCTCGACGACCTCCGGAGGGGCCTGCCCTGCACCCTTACCGCGGGCCAGGCAGGCCAGCGCCACGAGTGGACGGCACGGCCGGTCATCTTCCTGCCGTTGCTCCCGCCCCCGGGCAAGCCGGTCGTCACCTACCAGCTCATGTGCTCAAGGGCCAACCGCCGCAGCGAGTTTGAGTAACAACCTTCTCTACGGGTTCAAGGCGCCGCGCACAGCGCGGCGGGGGGGGGGGGGGGGGGGGGGGGGGGGGGGGGGGGGTGGTGGGGGGGGGGGGGGGGGGGGGGGGGGCCCCCCCCCCCCCCCCCTCCTTCCCCCCCCCCCCCCCCCCCCCCCCCCCCCCCCGGGGCGGCCACCCGCTCGCCCCGCCCCCTGTCTTCGCCCGGGCGGGGCGGCGGCCGGCTCGCCCCGCGGCGAAACGAAGAGCAGACCGGACCACCAGCCGAGCAGGCAGTGAGCGTTAGAACCATGGCTCCGCCGGGCCCTCTCTCGGAGGGGACCGGGGGCAGGCGCACGGGTGCGGCTCTGACGTGGTGATCGTGGTGGGTCGCGGGACGGCCCCCTCCTCGACCGGACACCCAAGGGCGTACCCGGAACCTCCGGGGGCCGCCAAGGCCAGGCGCAAGCGTCACGGGCGTGAGCCTTGGCGGCCCCCGGAGAACCCTGGTCCGGCGAAGCTGCCCGATCGAGGAGGGAACCGCCCGCTCAGCCCGACAGCTGGCCGCAGGCCGGCTCTGAGGCCTGCGCGACCAGCGGACTGGACAGCCAAAGCTGTTCCGCCGCCCGCATGATCACGTTAGCGTTCAGCATGGTCGCGTCGGAGGGGAGCAATGGACGTCACGCAGATCGCAGAGGGGACAGGTCTCGGGCTCTGGGGCATGGGATTCCACCTGCTTATTCAGCGGCACTATCGGAGTGACGCCGCAATGCTGCGCGGGGCTGAACGCCAGTGGCGGATGAGCCGTCGGCTGAATCGTCAGGTTCGACGCGGGTTGATGACCAAAGACGAGTGGTGTGCGCGATACATCAGGCAGCAGCGCGCAGCAACCCGCTGGACCGTTCCCGGGTTCACGCTCATCTGGATGCTCGTGTGCACAGCCACCTTCATTCACGGCATCGACCCCGCGCTGTGGGTCTTCGACGATAGCCGCTGAACCGACAGCGTCCGACGGATCTGACGGCAGGGAGCGAGTCGTTCGGCGCAGGTTGCAGCTGGGCCGTCTGTGGGCCGTGCAAGGGTGGCCAACGATGACAGACGACACCCACCGCTGAGGGCTCCGGGCCTTGCGGCAGGCGGGCTTACTCCTGGCATCTGCGACACTGGACGGACCATGCCTGCACCCCGGGGGCTCACCTCGCTGACTTGTCGGGCCCCGTCCGTTGCCCGCGGGATAGCGTGACGCCATGGACGAACCTCGGATCAAGGTGCATGGCTCGGATTGCGAGGTCACGATCGCCGCGAACGCTGCTGGCCTTCGCGACCTCGCCGAGCAGCTATTGGCGTTGGCGGAACCTGATGTCCATAGTGGCTACCACCTACACCTTGAGGTGGACACCGGGCTCGAAGAGGGCTCGGTCAGCCTGATCTTGGAGCGGGACGACACGGCGTAGGCCGTGCCCTCCGCGTGCCCGAGCGAGCGGATCCGACCGGTAAACCACGGGTAGTTGAGGCAAACTGAGGGACCGAGGCCGGGGTCGCCAGGAGGACCAAAGCGGCAGGTCGGAGCCGGTTTTCAGAGCCGACGTTGGCCAAGATTCCCAAGCTCCGGCCCCTTGTCTCATGCAAAGGGCGAAAGGCCCAGCGTCTCCAGATGATCGAGCAGGGCTTGTAGGCATGCATCGGCGGATGCCAAGTCTACTCGGAAGAAGGAATCCTTGCCCAGAGCACCCCCGGAGGCGATCACCATCCAGCGTTGGCCCAATGAACGCTCGCCGTCAGCCTTGAAGACGACGGAGCACCCGCGCTCGGCCAACCAGTCCATCAACTCTACGACGTCCACGCCCACCCTCCACTACGGAGCTTGCCATCGGTCGGCGGATGTGCCGCATGGATCCGCGTGCGCGGTGCCGAGCCGAGTGTCCAGCTGCATTGCAACGACCACGCACTTCGGCGGACTAGCCTTGCAGATCGTCGGTATTTCGCCTAGACATCGCCCAAGTACTTGAGTTGCTTCGAGACCAAGGAGCTGCTCGGCATAGGGCGCCGGCCAGCGTCTCCACCACCCGCACGATACCGTTCAGGCCATGGAAGCCGACGACCCTCGCCCCACTTGTCCGGAATGCGGTGGGCCCATGGAAGGTGTCGGGCTCGTCTTGTCACGCCGGGAAGACGACGGCAGGCGCACTTGCCGGGCAGCATGGCGGTGCGGCAACCGTCACGTTCGGTGGCAGTGGGCCGACCGTCCGCACGAGCCACTGGAACTGTGCCCGATGCCGGATCTCTTCGACGGCGTTGCTCGGTAGTCCCCACCCTGGCCCGACTCGAACACGGCTGGCCCCCTCCACAACGGACCGATACGTTGGGGTCCGGTACCGGTCGACACAGGGTGGGGACAGCCTATTCGCTGCACCAGATGCGCACCAGATCGGGCGGGCAGCACCGGTAAATCGCGGGCAGGTGAAGCCGAGTCAGAGCGGCCCAGCGAGGATGATTTCGCAGCTCAGGGCCCAAATCTGCGGCATAGGGGCACTGATTCCCAAGCTTATAGCGCGAGTTCGATTCTCGTCGCCCGCTCAGAGGTAAAGCCCCAGGTCAACGGCCTGGGGCTTTACCGTTGTCTAGGCCAGTGCTGGCTTGATGTGGCAGATTCGCGCCGGATGGTCGCTGTGAGGGATGCCGGCTGGCGCGGGCCTCTGCGACTCGGGTGTTTCCGCCGTCGATCGGGGCGGTCAGCCGGACGAACGGGCCGAGGGCGGGCAACGCGATTTCTGGGATCGGAAGTTCTTGGATCCGGCGGAGGAGCGGCGCGATGTCGGTGGCGGCCGGGTCGGGGGCGCTCGGCCGGGTGGCTTCCTGGTCTCGGGGCGTGACGGGGTCCTGGGCCTTCCGGGCCCGCGAGGCCTGCGGCGCCTGGAGGGTGGCGGCCGGTTGTCCGTGGTTGTCACGCAAGACGCTGACGTCGGGTCGGCCCGCTGCACTAGCCTCGAGGCAGAGGCGCGGTGCGATGCGGCGGAGGGACTGGCGGTGGCCGAGCAGGAGCACGGGTTACGGCGACGGGGCGATGGCCGCGAGGGCGTTGCCGCAGTGCCGGGAGCCGATCCGGAGAGCGGCCCGTTCGAGTCCCACCTGCACGAACGCGGGACGGAGATCCGTTCGGCGGCCGAGGCGCTGCGGTCCCTCTCCCGGGTGACCGGCGCCGACGGCGCGGAGATCGGGGAACTGCTGCTCTACGTCGGACCGGCGGGTCTCGGCAAGACCGCCGTGCTCACCGAGGTGCGCCGGCTGGCGAAGCGGGAGGGCTGCACGGTGCTCTTCGCCCGTGGCGGCGAGCAGCAGCGCAACGAGCCCTTCCACGTGGTGCGGCAACTGCTCCAGCCGATCACCGCGGCGCTGGCCGAGGCGGAGCAGCGGCAGGTCTTCGGGCACTGGCACGACATCGTCGGGCCCGCCGTGGGACTGCTCCCGCCGGCTGGACTGCTCGACCCGCAGGGTGTCCGGGACGGCCTCGACTTCGTGCTCACCCAACTCGTCCTGCGCCGGGCGCCGCTGGCCGTCATCGTCGACGACCTGCACTGGGCCGACCTCGAGTCGCTTCGCTGGCTGGCGGCCTTCGCGGTCCGTGCGCGGGAGTTGCCCGTGCTGATGGTCTTCGCGTGCCGTGACGAGTTCCCCGACGACGCCCTGGCCTTCCACCAGGGCATCGCCGCCCGGGCCGGCCGACGGCATGAGCTGCGCCCGCTTCAGCCGGACTCGGTCGCGAGTCTGGTCCGCGCCTCGCTGGGAGACGGGGCCGAGGACGCCTTCTGTCGCCACGTGTGGGCGGTCACCGGGGGCAACCCGTACGAGACCACCGCCCTGCTGCGCGAGGTCCGCGAGCAGCAGCTGGACCCGGTCGAGGAGAACTCCGGGCAGTTGCGCGAACTCGCCTCCGAGGCAAGGGGGATGACGTTCAAGCACTGGCTGGACAAGCTGGGCCCGAGCACCCTGCGGTTCGCCTGGGCGGCGTCGATGCTCGGCACCGACATCCATCCCGAGCTCGCGGCCGCCATCTGCGCGCAGGGCCCGGGTGCGGCCGCAGAGTCCATCAGGGAGTTGCGCAAGTTCCGCGTCCTGAGAGTGCGGTTCGCGCCGTGATGCCCGATTCGCGATGAGGTCTGGGTGAGGTGCCCTGCTCAGTGGGGTGGGCCGGCGCTCAAGGGCGAGGCT
>NZ_JBVHLF010000078.1:0-32689 GCF_055559155.1 Kitasatospora sp. NPDC024654 | reverse complement strand
ACTACCTGCCGGGGGTCCAGCTCCCGGAGACGGTCACCGCCACCACCGACCCGGCCGTCGCGCTGGCCGGCGCGGACTTCGCGGTGTACGTGGTGGTCGCGCTCCAGGCCGGCAGCGTGCAGACACCGGTGGTCGGCGGCGTGGTCGTGGGCGGGGCGGTGGTGGGCGGCGTGCTGGTCGGCGGTGCGGTGGTCGGTGGCGTGGTGGGTGGGGTGGCCCCGGCGAACTTCACGGTGTACTTGGTGAAGTCCCAGTCGTTCTGCACCACGCTGGAGCACGAGCCGGAGAGCCCGGGGTCGACCGTCCCGGCGCACTGCCGGTCGCGGTTGACGGACCAGAAGGTGTACCGCGCCAGCCCGTGCGAGGTGGCGAAGTCCAGTACGGTCTGGAAGTCGGCCTGGGTGAAGTACTCGGCCGAGTCGGTGCGCCCGTTCATCATCGAGACGCCCTCGTGGGCGTACGCGGTGGCCGCGTCCCAGCCGAAGGTGGTCTGCAGGATGCCGTTGAAGGCGGTCAGTGCCGCGGTCTGGGCCGCGCCGCCGTTGAAGCCGCCGTCGAACGGCATGATCGAGAAGTTGTCGGGCGTGAAGCCGTCCGCCTTGGCCTCGTTGAGCATCTGCTGGCCGAACCAGCCGGTTCCGGCGGTGGTGCCCGCGGTGGTGATCGAGATGTAGATCCCCGGGTTGTCCTGCTGGAGGATCTTGGCCGCGCCGATCTCGTTGTGGATCGCCGCCGCGTTCTCGTACTCCGGCTCCTCCAGGTCGAAGTCGATCGCCCGGAGGCCGTACTTGGTGATCACCTTCTGGTACGCCGCCGCGGTCGCGTCGGGCGTGCCGCAGTCCTGGCCGAGCTTGGTGCCGCCGTAGCCGCCGAAGGAGACCGAGACGTCGCCGCCCTTGGCCCGGATGGTCTGGATCACCGAGGGCATGGTGGTGTCGGTGTCGATCGGCGAGGTGCCGCCCCAGGCGGGGGTGCAGCCGCCGGAGTCCAGGATGAAGGCGAGCTGGAAGGCCTTCTGGCCGGTCGCGTCCATCACCGTCGAGACGTCCGGCGGGCTGTTGTCCTCGGGCATCAGGTACGGCGCGGAGGCGTACCAGTTGCTGCCGAGCGCGGTGCCGGCGGCGCCGGTGGTCCCGGCGGTGGTGGAGGCGGACGCCGCCCCGCCGGCCGCGACCGCGGCCACGCCGCCGGCGAGCAGGCCGAACGCGGCCACGACGGTCGCCGCGGCGCGGCCCCGGCGGCGGTGCCCGGGAATCCGCGCCATGGGCGCGGCGGGCTGGGGTGGGAGTTGGGCACGGTCCATGGGAACCTCTCCGGCAGACGGCTGTGGGGGCGTCGCCCCGCGCGCCGGGGGGAGCGCGGAGCGGACGAGCTGTCACCAAAATGGACTAGACCAACTGGCCGGTCAAGAGGATCGGCGCAGACTTCAGGCTCCGTTGAGGTGGCGCTTCACCGCCGCTCAACCGGGGTACGGGATGGGAGCGAGCGGGGGATCAGCCCGGGTAGAGCGCCGCGATCTCGGCCGCGTAGCGCTGCGCGATGGCCTCCCGACGCAGCTTCAACGAGGGCGTCAGCAGGCCCTGTTCGACCGTGAACTCGCCGGCCAACAGCCGGAACGCGCGGATCGACTCGGCCCGGGAGACCGCGGTGTTGGCGGCGGCCACCGCGCGCTGGATCTCGGCCAGCAACCCCTCGTCGGCCAGCGCGGTCCACTCGTCGGCGGCCGGCCGGCCGTGGAACCGCTGCCAGTGCTCCAACGCCCCGGCGTCCAGGGTGATCAGCGCCGCCACGTACGGCCTGTCGTCGCCGACCACCAGGCACTGCGCGACCAGCGGATGGGCCCGCACCCGTTCCTCCAGCGCCAGCGGCGCCAGGTTCTTGCCGCTGCTGGTGACGATCAGCTCCTTCTTGCGCCCGGTGATGGTCAGATAGCCGTCCTCGTCCAGCCGGCCCAGGTCGCCGGTGGCGAACCAGCCGTTCCGCAGCGCCTCGGCCGTGCAGCGCGGGTGGTTGAGGTAGCCGGTGAAGACGCTGCCGCCGCGCACCAGCACCTCGCCGTCCTCGGCGATGGCCACCGTGGCGCCCGGGATCGGCCGGCCGACCGTGCCGAACTTGGGCCGTCCGGCCGGGTTGGCGGTGATCGCCGCGGTGGTCTCGGTCAGCCCGTAGCCCTCGTGGACGGTCACCCCGACGCCCGCGAAGAACAGCCCGAGCTCGCGGCTGAGGCTGGAGCCGCCGGACATCGCGCCGCGCACCCGCCCGCCCAACACGTTCCGGATCCGCTGGTAGACCAGCCGGTCGTAGGCCAGGTGCCGGACCCGCAGCCCGGCTCCCGGACCGGGTCCGTGGCCCAGCGCGCGGAGCTCGACCGCCCGCGCCCAGCGCACCGCCACCTCGGCGGCCTGCTCGAAGAGTTCGCCGCGCCCGGCCCGCTCGGCGGCCCGCCGGGCCTCGGCGTGCAGCTTCTCGAAGACGTAGGGGACGGCCTGCAGGAAGGTCGGCCGGCACGAGGCCAGCGCGGGCAGCAGCGCGTCCGCGCCCAGCTCGGTCAGGTGGCCCAGCCGGATCCCGCCGCGCACCGCCGCGACCTGCACCATCCGGCCGTAGACGTGGGCCAGCGGGAGGAAGAGCAGGGTGCTCGGCTGCTCGCCCGGGGCTTCGGTGAACACCGACCGCCAGCCGGCCAGCACGTTGTCCGCCTCGGCGCTGAAGTTGCCGTGGGTGAGCAGGCAGCCCTTGGGGCGGCCGGTGGTGCCGGAGGTGTAGGCGACGGTGGCGATCGAGTCGGCGGTGACCGCCTGCCGCTGGCGGTGCACCAGCTCGCCCGGCACCACCGCGCCCTCCTCGGTGAGGGTCCGCACGCAGTCCTGGTCCAGCTGCCAGATCGCGGCCAGCTCGGGCAGCGCGTCGCAGACCGCGCCGAGCGTCATGGCGTGGTCCTCGTTCTCCACCACGCAGGCCACCGCGCCGGTCTCGGCCAGGATCCAGCGGACCTGTTCGGCCGAGGAGGTGGGGTAGACCGGCACCGGGATCGCGCCGATCG
Source organism: Kitasatospora sp. NPDC024654 (assembly GCF_055559155.1). NCBI lineage: Bacteria > Bacillati > Actinomycetota > Actinomycetes > Kitasatosporales > Streptomycetaceae > Kitasatospora > Kitasatospora sp. NPDC024654. The sequence goes on along the minus strand of NZ_JBVHLF010000078.1, from coordinate 29,646 downwards.
ACCAGAGCGCGTAGTCGAAGAGGGTCCACTCGTAGCGGGTGCGGGACATCAGGGCGACCCGGTCGCCGAACCGCACGCCGCGGGCCAGTAACCCCCTGGCCAGGCCGAGCACCTCGTCCCGGAACCGCCGCGCGGTGACCGCGGTCCAGCCGCCCGCGCCCCCGCCCGGGCGGCAGAACTGCACCAGCTCGGGTGTGTGTTCGGCGGTCTCGTACACCGACTCGGCGAGGCCGCCCGGTGCGGGTGGGGCCAGCGGCGGGGTGCTCAGCTCGCGCACGGTCCTCCCGGGTCTGGAGCCCCCTCCGGGGTCCGGAGGCGAAGCTATCGGATCGCCGTCGCGCTGCCCAGGGCTGCCGGATTCCCACACCGGATCGGCACCAACGGTCTCCACGGCCCGTCGAACTCCATGACCCGTCGAACCGCCAGGAATCCAGTAGTAAGCTCACGCAGATCAATCGGCCTGGCGACCGCGTCGGGCCGGCTCGGCCCGACGTACGCCCCGCACGCCCGGACCGGACGGCCCGTCACCCGACGGCGACCCGTTCGGGCAGACCCGACCGAGGACTCCATGCGCCTGCGCAGCAGCTCGATCCGCGCGAAGATCGTCGCGCTGCTCCTGGTGCCCATCGTGTCGCTGGTGGCCCTGTGGGCCTACGCCACGCTGGTCACCACGAGCGGCGCCTGGGACCAGCTCGGCCTGGCCGCCGCCTACCGGGCGTTCGGGCCGGCCGTGCAGCAGTTCACCGAGGACCTGCAGAGCGAGCGCCGGGCCGCCGCGCTACAGCTGGCCGACCCCGCCGGCAACGGCGTCCTGGACGGCTACCGGAAGGCGCAGGCCGACACCGACCAGGACCTCCAGGTGCTGCAGTCCCGGCTGCACGGCCACGACGCGGCCAAGCTGGGCCGCACCCAGCGGACCGCGCTGCAGAGCCTGCTGACCCGGGAGGGGCAGCTCGGCGCGCTCCGGGGCCAGGTCGGCCAGGCCGCGATCACCTGGGAGTACGCGCTCGGTCAGTACACCAACCTGATCCAGCCGCTGTTCGACTTCCGCGCCGTCTTCCTGACCGGACTGACCGGCCAGCTGCCGCGCCAGGGCACCATCCTGATCGAGCTGGCCCGGGCCCGCGACTACCTCTCCCAGGAGGACGCGGCGATGGAGGCGCTGCAGGCCGACGGCACCCCCACCCAGTCCGACTACCAGGCCGTGCTCGACCCGATGCACGACCAGCAGGCGCTCTACACCGTCTTCGGGGGCGAGCTGACCGGGCCGGACCAGGCCCAGTACGTCAAGCTGCAGACCGGCCCGGACCTGACCCAGCTGCAGCTCGCCGAGCGCGAGTTCCAGGCCGCCACCGACCCCGCCGACGCGGCGCAGATCGTCGGCGCCCCGCTCTGGCGGGAGACCGCCGACTACGCGTTGAACGACCTCGGCGCGCTCGACAGCAGCCAGGCCGAGCAGTTCGCCTCGCAGGCCACCTCCGACGCGAGCGCGCAGCTCTGGCACGCGGCGATCGCCGGGCTGGCGGGACTGCTGGCGGTCGTGCTCTCGGTGCTGATCTCGTTCCGGGTCGGCCGCGGACTGGTCCGCCAGCTGATCGGCCTGCGCAACGCGGCGCACGAGCTGGCCGGCACCCGGCTGCCCGCGGTGATGCGACGGCTGCGCCGGGGCGAGCCGGTGGACCTCGCCGCCGAGGCGCCCGACCTGGACTTCGGACCGGCCGAGGTCGGGCAGGTGGGCCGGGCGTTCAGCGCGGTGCAGCGGGCCGCGATCGAGGCCGCGGTCGAGCAGGCCGAGCTGCGTCGCGGGGTCTCCGCGGTCTTCGTCAACCTGGCCCGGCGCAGCCAGGTGCTGCTGCACCGTCAGCTCACCCTGCTCGACACCATGGAACGGCGCACCGAGGACCCGGCCGAGCTGGCGGACCTGTTCCGGCTCGACCACCTGACCACCCGGATGCGGCGGCACGCCGAGGGCCTGATCATCCTCTCCGGTGGCTCACCGGGCCGGGCCTGGCGCCGTCCGGTGCGGATGGTCGACGTGGTCCGGGCGGCGATCGGCGAGGTGGAGGACTACGGCCGGGTGGTGATCCGGCCGTTCCCCGGCACCGGGCTGCTGGGCAGCGCGGTCGCCGACGTCACCCACCTGGTAGCCGAGCTGGTGGAGAACGCCGCGGCCTTCTCGCCGCCGCACACCGAGGTCGCGGTCCAGGGCGAGGTGGTCGCGCACGGCTTCGCGCTGGAGATCGACGACCGCGGGCTCGGGCTGGGCGAGCAGGCGCTGGCCGAGATCAACGAACGGCTGGCGGTGGAGCAGGAGTTCGACCTGGCCGACACCGACCGGTTGGGGCTCTTCGTGGTCAGTCGGCTGGCCCGGCGGCACGGGATCAGGGTGAACCTGCGGCCCTCGCCGTACGGGGGGACCACGGCGGTGGTGCTGATCCCGCGCGAGCTGCTGGCGGAGGTGCCGGCGGCGAGCGTGGCCGCCGCGCCAGCCGCCCCGGTCGCCGGTGCGGGAACGGGCCGGCCGCGCGAGCTGGTGGCGGTGGCCGGCGGAGCCGAGGGCGCCGCGCCGCCGCGGCGCCCGGCCGGCCGCTCGCGCGGTCACCAGCGGCCGGTCACCGGGCCGCAGCCGGCCGGCAGCGAGCCCGGGCGCGGTCCCGGCGGGCTGCCGCGGCGGCGGCCGGCGGGCGGCCCGGTGCTGGTGCCCGCGCCCGGTGGCACCGGACGGCACCGGCGCCCGAACGAGCCGGACCCCTCGGCGCAGCCGGATCCCGTGGCGCAGCCGGACCCCGCGCCGGGTGACGAGGGCTCGGCGCTGCCCCGGCGGATCCGTCAGGCCAGTCTCGCCCCGCAGTTGAAGGAGGCGGCGGCCCGGTCGGGTGGCCCGGTACCGTCCGAGCAACCGCCCCGGGAGCGCTCCCCGGAGGAGGCCCGGGCCGCCTTCGCCTCCTTCCAGCGCGGCTACCGCCGAGGCCGCGCGGAGCCCACGGCGCCCGTCGCGCCGCCCGCCGAACCGCCGGCCGTGTCGCCGCCGGCCGTCCCCGTGCCCGCCGCGGCGCCGGGCGGCCGACCGGCGCTGGCCTCGGCCCCCGTACCCCCGGCCCTGCCGGTCGCACCACGCCCAGCACCACCCGCACCAGCGGAAGGAAGAGATCGATGACCGCAACACCCCAGCCAGCCGGCGACCTGAACTGGCTCCTGGACGACCTGGTGGGACGGGTCGCGTCATTGAGGCACGCGGTCATCCTCTCCGGTGACGGACTGGCCACGGCAGCCTCGCGGAACCTCGGCCGTGAGGACGCCGAGCACCTGGCCGCGGTGGCGGCCGGCCTGCACAGCCTGGCCAAGGGGGCCGGGCGCCAGTTCGAGGTGGGCTCGGTCCGTCAGACCATGGTCGAGCTGGACGAGGCCTTCCTCTTCATCACCGCGGCCGGCGACGGCAGTTGCCTCGCCGTGCTGGCCGGCGCCGACTCCGACATCGGCCAGATCGCCTACGAGATGGCCCTGTTGGTGAAGCGGGTCGGCGAGCACCTCGGTGCCGCGCCGCGGACCGCGGCCGGATGACCGGCCCGGCGGACCGACTCCCCGCCGAGGAGCAGTGGTTCGACGACGAGGCGGGCCCGGTCGTGCGGCTCTTCGCGATGACCCGCGGCCGAACCCGCCCGGCGGAGGAGGGTCTCTTCGACCTGATCTCGATGATCATCAGCCGGGAGCCGGCCGGGCGCGCTGCCACCGCGCCCGAGCCGGTCTCCGAGCCGTCGTCCGAGCCGGCTTCCGAGCCGCCGTCCGAGCCCGCGCTCGACCCGGAGCATCGGGCGATCCTCGACCTCTGCCGTGAAGTGCCCTTGAGCGTCGCGGAGTTGGGCTCCTACACCGACCTGCCGGTCAGCGTGGTGCGGGTGCTGCTCGGCGATCTGTACGACGCCGAGCTGATCGAGGTGACCCGGCCCGTCCCGCTCGCCGAGCTCCCCGACGAGCGGGTGCTCCGTCAGGTGATCAGCGGGCTCCGCGCGCTCTGACCGGTCGGCCCTGCCCGACCGTGCCGGTCCGGGGTCGCCGACCCACGGATCGGACAGGCTTGCCCCCGAGGGGGTCGGCATGGAACGCTCGGATCCGTACACCGAGGCGCGGGACCCGCGCCGGGCGGAGAGCCGGGGGAGGCGGAGCCGATGAGCGCGCAGCAGGCGTGGCCGATGCGGCGGTACCCCGCCGGCATCTGCTTGAATGGGCGCATGCACACCACCGTGGACCGCAGCCGAGGCCGTCAGGACCTCGAGCCGTTCTGGCCGTCCCGGCAGCCGCATCTCTTCGACCAGACCTGTCCGGGCTCGCCTCGCGCGTCCCGGCTCGTCCACAACTGATCCCAGGTCACCGAACCAGGGCCGGTTGCGGACCGCAGAGTCCCGCCGACGCGCAGACGACGTCCACCCACCGTCCTGTGCGAAAGAGCTGCCCCATGTCCTCCTCCTCGGCCACCCTCACCGTCCCCGCCGCCACCCCGCACCTGCGGGCGGTCCGTTCGGTCTCCTCGCTGCCCACCGGCACCGAGCGCCGGCACGGCACCCCGGCGGCCTCCCACACCGCGGCGGCCGGCGCCGCCGTCCCGCTCACCTCGCTCACCCCCTCGCCCACCACGCTCGCGCCCGAACTGCTCGGCGCGCTGCCGGAGGGTGCCGCGGTGGTCGCGGCCCTGCCGCAGTCCGCGCTGCCGCAGGGCCTGCTCGCCCAGTACGGCGCCCAGGCGGGCACGGCGGGCGGCGCGCACCCGCTGGTCGGCTACCTGGTGCTGGTCCCCGCCGAGGCGGCGCCCGGCACCCGGCCGGACGAGCGGGTGCCCGCGCCACCGGCGGCGGCGCTCGCCGAGCGCCCGACCCGTCCGGCCGGTGTCGGGATCACCGTCGACCCGGACCGCCGGACCGCCCACGTGGACGGTCGGCTGCTCGATCTCACCTACCTGGAGTTCGAGTTGCTGGCCCACCTGACCCAGCACCCGCAGCGGGTGCACACCCGCGACCAGCTGGTCTCCGCGGTCTGGGGTTACGGTCACGTCGGCGACGGCCGCACGGTGGACGTGCACGTCGCCCGGCTGCGCCGCAAGTTGGGCGCGGCGCACCGGGACAGCATCGTCACGGTGCGCCGGGTCGGCTACAAGTACGCCCCGCTCAGCCGGGGCTGAGCGCGGTAGCTCAGCCGCTCAGCCAGTCGATCTCGGCCAGCTCCTCGGCGCTCAGCGGTCCACCCGCCAACGCGTCGAGGTTCTGGTCGAGTTGGGCCACGCTGCTGGCGCCGATGATGACCGAGACCACCCGGGGGTCGCGCAGCACCCAACTGAGCGCGAGCTGGGCCAGGCTCTGTCCGTGCTTCCGTGCCAGCCCATCCAGTGCCCGCAGTTGGTCGAGCTTCGCGGCGGTGAGCGCCTCCTCCCTGAGGAAGTGACCCACCGACATCCGGGAGCCGGCCGGGACCCCGCCGCTCAGGTAGCGGTCGGTCAACAACCCCTGGGCCAGCGGCGAGTAGGCGATCAGCGCGGTCCGGGTGTCGCCCACCGCGTCCAGCACGCCGTCCTCGACCCCGCGGTCCAGGATGGAGTAGCGGGACTGGTTGAGCAGCACGGGTGTGCCCAGCTCGCGCAGGATCGCCACCGCCTCCCGGTGCTGCTCCGCCGGGTAGTTGGAGATCCCGGCGTAGAGCGCCTTGCCCTGGCGGACCGCCGAGGCGAGCGCGCCCATGGTCTCCTCCAGCGGCGTCTCGGGGTCGTGACGGTGCGAGTAGAAGACGTCCACGTAGTCCAGGCCCATCCGGCCCAGCGACTGGTCCAGGCTGGCCAGCAGGTACTTCCGGCTGCCGCCGTCGCCGTAGGGGCCGGGCCACATGTCGAAGCCGGCCTTGCTCGCGATGAACAGCTCGTCCCGGTACGGGCGGAAGTCCTGGGCGAAGAGCGTGCCGAAGTTGCGTTCGGCCGAGCCGTACGGCGGGCCGTAGTTGTTGGCCAGGTCGAAGTGGGTCACCCCGCGGTCGAAGGCCCGGCGCAGCACGGCGCGTTGGACCTCCAGCGGCTGGGCGTCGCCGAAGTTGTGCCACAGGCCGAGCGAGACGGCCGGCAGCCGCACGCCACTCTGGCCGGCGCGGCGGTAGGTCATCGAGGTGTAGCGGTCGTCGGCCGCGAGATAGCTCATGGCCCGGTATCCTGCCAGGTTGGATGGCGTACCGGGGTGGCCGGCGCGGTCCGGCCGCCGGTGGGTGGGTCCGCCGGTCTGCACACCCGCCGTCACATCGGCGCGGCCGCACCGGCGTTGGCGTCCACCGGGGCACGGCGTGGCGGCGCGGTCCGGGGGCGGGCTGGGGCGGCCCCTTCGGCCATGCGGTGGCCGGGGTGAGGTGCCAGCGGCCGTCGGAGTCACCGGCCGGTTCGACGTCCTGGCCTGCGACCAGGGCCAGCGGGCCGACCGCGTTCGCGGCCTCCTCACCGGACCTTCTGCCACGCCTCGCAAGAGTCCCGGGAGAAGTTGCGAGCGGCCTCCGCGACCTGCGAACACATCTGGTTGACCAGTGCCGGTCCGACCACATGAGGCATCTGGCGCGGACGGTGGGGCGCGAGACCGAACCCCGTGACTCCGAGCCCCACCGCCCATGACCTTCCACGAGCGGAAAGCCCGCGAGGCGCAAACGTCCTCACCCAGCTCGATCGCCGGCAGCTGGCGTCCACCGTCTCCACGCAGAGCCTTCCGCACCAGATCGTGAGACCTGTAAGGGTCGTGTCCCGCGGAGTGGTGTAGCGGATGGGTGTGTCCAGGTGTGAACGGTGTAACTCGGGTGGTGTGAGTTACCGGCGGCCGACGGAGAGTCGGCCGTCGAAGGCGATGTCGAAGGCCTGGAGTGCCGGCTTCCAGCGCATGGTCCAGCGTTTGCGGCCGGCGCCGGTGGGGTCCAGGCTCATGACGGCCATGTAGACGCACTTCAATGCGGCCTGCTCGTTCGGGAAGTGTCCGCGGGCGCGGACGGCCTTGTGTATGCGGGCGTTGACCGACTCGATCGCGTTGGTGGTGCACACGATCCGGCGGATCTCGGCGTCGAACTGGAGGAAGGGCACGAACTCGGCCCAGGCGTTCTCCCAAAGCCGCACGATCGCCGGGTACTTATCGCCCCATGCCTCCTGGAACTCCAGGAAGCGGTCCTCGGCGGCTTTCGCGGTCGGCGCGGTGTAGATCGGCTTGAGCGCCTTGGAGATCTTGTCCCAGTCCTGGCGGGCCGCGTATCGAAAGGATGCCCGCATCAGGTGGACCACGCAGGTCTGGGTGATGGCCTGCGGCCACACGGTCTCGATGGCGTCGGGCAGGCCTTTGAGCCCGTCGCAGACGACCATGCACACGTCCTCGACGCCCCGGTTCTTGATCTCGGTCAGCACCTGGAGCCAGTACTTGGCGCCCTCGCCGCCGTCGCCGGCCCACAGCCCGAGGATGTCGCGGGTGCCGTCGACCGTGACCGCCAGGGCGACGTAGATCGGCCGGTTCGCCACCTGTCCGTCGCGGACTTTCACGTGAACGCAGTCGATGAAGATCACCGGGTAGACCGAGTCGAGCGGGCGGTTCTGCCACTCCGTCATCCCGTCGATGACTGTCGGTGATGGTCGAGATGGTCGTCTTGGACACGCTCGCGCCATAGACCTCGGCCAGATGGGCGGAGATGTCACCGTGCGTCAGACCGCGCGCGGACAGCGACAGCACCATCTCGTCCACGCCTGTCAGGCGGCGCTGTCGCTTCTTAACGATCTGTGGCTCGAAGCTCCCCTCCCGATCGCGGGGGACCTCGATCTCGACCGGCCCGACCTCGGTCAGCACCGTCTTGGGCCGTACTCCGTTGCGGGAGTTGCCGCTGCCCGCGCCGGCCGGGTCGTGCTCCTCGTAACCGAGGTGGTCGGTGATCTCGCCTTCCAGGGCGGACTCCAGCACGCGCTTGGTCAGCTGCTGGAGCAGCCCGCCCTCACCAGCCAGTTGCAGGCCGCTCGCACGAGCCCGGTCGACCAGCTTCCCGATCAACTGGTCATCCAGCAGATCCGTCGGCAGCTCGACCGCCCGGATCTCTTCAACCGCCTCAACGGAGACAGTCACGTCGCTCATCAGGTGCTACTTCCATGATCGGGAGTTACACCGTTCAAAGTACAGACCCGGCCCTGGACATGCTCGACGAGGCCTGCGGGGACTGGGAGTTGCCGGACCTGCCGGTCGTCGCGGACGCCGGCTACGGGGACGCCACGGGCTTTCGCGAGGGCCTGACCGAGCGCGGCCTGCCCTACGCTGTCGCGGTCAAGGCCACCACGACCGCGCACCCGGGCGACGCGACGCCCGAGCGTCCACCGTACTGCGGGCAGGGCCGACCTCCGGTGTCCGCCCACCCGAAGCCGCACACCACCCTGCGCGAGCTGGTACGAATCGCCAAGATCCGATGGCGAGTCGAGCACGACTACCGTGAGCTCAAGGACGGTCTCGGCCTGGACTACTTCGAGGGCCGCAACTACCTCGGCTGGCACCGCCACGTCACCCTCGCCGCCCTCGCCCAGGCCTTCTGCACCATGCTCAGGCTCGACCCAAAAGCCCTTGCGCCGGCCTGACCCTCTACGCGGACCTCCGCGAACTCCAGGCCCTCCTGGCAACCTGGACCGGCGCCTGCTCGATATGCGGCCAACCCTCACCCGCCCCCGAACCCCACCACAGGACCTGACAAAGCCCGCACCGCTTCGGGCAGTGTCGCCGGGGATGCCGCAGCGGGTGCGGGCGGCCGAGCGGCAACAGGTCGGCTCGCCCTGGTGTCGGGTGGCCCTGGTGTCAGGTGTCGAGGTCGGTGACCGTGACCGACTGCCGGGCCGAGGGAAGGATGGGGAGGGACTCGTGCCCGAGCTGTCGCATCACGTCGGTCACATCGAACAGGGCTGTGCGTTCGATGACTCTGTCACCACGGAACCGGTCGATTCCCAGCGCGGTGAAGTCGGCGCGGCGGCCGCTCGGTGGTGTGCCGAGCCACGGCCCGAGCTGGGTGCCCGTGACCCGGACCCGTGTGAACACGACGTCCCCCTCGCTGACCTGCTCGACGACCCGGTCGTCCACGTCGGGGAATGCGCGGCGGAAATTGACGACCCAGGCGCGGACGCCGTCGGGTCCGTGCAGGTCGAACTGCGGCCAGTGGAAGTCCTCGGCGAATATCTCGTCGGCGAGGTCCAGCTCGCCGAGCGTGATGATTCGCTCGAACAACTGGGCGACGAGTCGCTTCCGGCTCTCGATCAGGTCGGCTGAACTCTGGTGCAGGTCAACGGGATCGGACACTTGGTGCTCCTTCTTGGCGGTTTCTGACAGGGTGGAGAGACTCGACGGTCGGGGTGGGTCACCCGGTGGCCGGTGGACGAACGGCGATCAGCGTGCCGGAGAGGTGATCGGCCGCGTCGCTGCACAGGAATGCGGTCAGCGGCAGGATGTCCTCGGGACTGCCGAGTCGGCCGCCCGGGTAACTGGACGCGATCCGCTCGATGTACTCCTCCCCCACGCTCTCGCGCATGCCGGGCGTGTCGGTGAGTCCCGGAGCGAGGGCGACGGTTCGGATGCCCTGGCCCGAGAGCTCCTGGTGGACGACGCTGGAGAGGATGTTCAGAGCGGCCTTCGTGCCGCCGTACGCCGCGAGTCCGGGATTGGGCTGCACGCCGAGAGCACTGCTCACGTAGATGATGCGGCCCCCGCCACCGCGGATCATGACGGGCGCGGCGTGCTTGGTGGTGACGAAGCTGCCCACGACGTTCGAGGAGTACGCCCGGGTCAGCGTGTCCACGTCCGTCTCCAGGACGTACTGGCGCGGCGGCATCCAGGCCGCATTGTTGATCAGCGCGTCGATACGACCCCAGGTCCGGTCGATGGTGGCCACCGCACGCGCCACCGCGGACTCGTCGCTCACATCGGCCACCACGGCGAGTGCTGCGGCGGCGCCGGGCAGGCGGCTGATCTCCTGCACGGTCTGCGCCGCCTGCTCCTGACGGCGGGCGAGGACGGCGACGTGCGCCCCCTGCGCCGCCAGCCCCAGAGCCAGCGCCCGTCCCAAACCGCGGCCGGCGCCGGTGACCACGATGACTTTGCCGCGGAGATCGATGTTCATGGGTTGTTGCTCCCTTGCTGGGCGGACACGCACGAGACGGACGGGATGTGGGACGGACCGCGCCTGAGGCCACCGGTTCGCTGAGATCCCCAGCATGCGGGCCTGCAGGGCAGTCAGGAAGGCCACCTCGTACCGCGGATCGGCGTTCCTGGTCCTGGCAGACCCCCCCCACGGACCAGCGGGTTCGGTAGAATCACGCGTTTCCCGACACGGCGGCGCGGAGGTACCGATGGACGTGAAGCCGGACCCAGGACCGACTGTTGGGCCGGACGGGCTCGGCGCCTTCCTGCGCTCCCGTCGCCATCGTCGCTCCCCCGAGGCGGTCGGCTTGCCCAGAGGACTTCGCCGGACCCCCGGCCTGCGGCGCGAGGAGCTGGCACTGCTGGCCGGAGTGAGCGCGGACTACTACACCCGGCTGGAGCAGGGTCGCGCCCAGAGCCCGTCCAGCCAGGTCCTGGAGGCGCTCGCCAGGGCCCTCGGGCTGGACGCCGGCGAGCGTACGCATCTGTTCGCGCTGATCAACCGGGACTTCGCCTCCCGCGGTACCCACCATGTCCCGTCCCCGGTGCGCCCGTCGGTGCAGCGGCTGCTGGACGGGTGGCCCACCCCGGCCTGGCTGGTCAACCACAGTCAGGACGTGCTGGCCTGGAACAGCGCGGCCACCGCCCTGTTCACCGACTGGGCCCAACTGCCCTCGCACGAGCGCAACATGCTGCGGTTCATCCTGCTCGACCCCGCTGCCCGACAGCTCTTCGGGAGTTGGCAGGAGAGTGCGGGCGAGTTCATCGGCAAGTTGCGGACGGCCGCCGCCCGGTGGCCGCAGGACCCGGCGATCGACCGGCTCGTGGCCGATCTGTCCAGCCGCAGCCCTGAGTTCCGCACCTGGTGGTCTCGCTACGAGGTGGCTGAACCCGGACACGGCCGGATCCGCTACCACCACCCCGTGGTGGGCGATCTGACGGTGGACTACGAGACCCTGCGGCTGTCCGGCGAGGGTGAACAGCAACTCGTGGCGGTGAGCGCCGAACCGGGGTCGGTCAGCGCCGACCGCCTGCGCCGGCTTGCCGACCTCGCCCGCACTCAGCCGCGGCCGGCCGTCGATGCTCGGCAGCAGGAGTGCCCCGTCCGGCAGTGAGGGCTCCGCGCTCGGGCCGAGTTCTCGGCGTGGGCAGAAGGGCCGGCGCGGTCAGCGCAGTCGGCACGATCAGCGCAGGAACCCAAGACCCGGCGGCCGAACCGGTCGGGGTGGCCTCGGGGACGATCTCGTCGAACAGCGCGGCGAATTTGGCGTCACAGTCGCGGAGCAGGAACGCGGCCTGCGCGCCGGCGTCCTCCCGCCGACTGATCAGCAATCTCACACGGCCCGTCCGCCGCGGCATCGACCACGTCCTGCACTGGTCCCAATGGCACCGCCGACGCCAACACCAGGCCCGGACCAGCCACGACAAGAGACGAGGCCACAGTCCAAGAGCTGGAGCCTCGTCACAGTGACCACCGTTGCCGTACCAGGGCCTGTCCGGGCGATCTTGTCGGATCAGCGCGCGGCTCCCCCAGCCTTCGGCCCCATCATGGCCCCGACCTGACGAAGCACTATTAGTGCAGTGACCGCGAAGGTTCACCGGGTCGGCGGTAATGATGGCTCTCCTGTCGCTTCCGTGGGTTGCTGACCAGGACTGATACGCAGAACACGCCGTATCCCGGCTACGTTTCGACTTACGGCGGTACGAAACGGAAGAACCTGGATACGGCGTGCGATCTGCAAGGATATGGACTCGGCTGCTCGGTGTCGAAAACACCGTGATCGAGGCTGCGCCGGATCGGCATCGATGAGATCTCCTACAAGCGCCACCGCAAGTACCTCACCATCGTCGTCGACCACGCGTCAGGACGCCTGCTGTGGGCGGACGCCGGACGCGACAAGGCCACCCCGCGGAAGTTCTTCGACCTGCTCGGCGCCGAGCGCTCCCAGAAGATCACGCATGTCAGCGCGGACGCCGTCGAGTGGATCGCCACCGTGGTCGCCGAGCGCCGCCCGGGCGCGGTGCGCGTCATGGACCCCTTTCACGTCGTGCGGTGGGCCACCGACGCCCTGGACCAGGTCCGCCGCCAGGTGTGGAACGCCGAGCGCGGCGGCAAGGGCCACGCCACGCCTGGGTCGAAGTCGCCGAAGAAGGCCCGCTGGGCGCTGTGGAAGCGGCCGGAGGACCTCACCGCCGGCCAGCGGGCCCAGCTCGCGTTCATCGCCAGGGCTCACCCGGTCCTGCACCGCGCCTACCTGCTCAAGGAGGGCCTGCGGATGGCACTCAAGCAGGGCCAGGACACCGCGCGGGCCCTGTGGGACTGGGTGGGGTGGGCACGACGCTGCCGCCTGGAACCCTTCGTGAAACTCCAACGCACCATCGTCAAGCACTGGGACGCCATCACCGCAGCCGCCGAGCACGGACTGAGTAACGGACTCGTCGAGAGCATGAACACCAAGATCCGGCTGATCACCCGCATGGCCTTCGGCTTCAAGGACGCCACCTCCCTCATCGCCCTCGCCATGCTCAGCCTCGGCGGCCACCGCCCCCACCTACCGGGCCGTCAAGCCGCATAACTCCACCCACGGAAGCGACCGAAGAGCCCGAATTCGGTTGCCCTGAAGCTGCCGGCCGGGGTACCAAGGTCGGATGATGCGAGGCGCGGGAGTCGGGTTGCGGGCCCGCCACGAGGACGATGTCCCGCTCCTGTACAGGGAGTTGTACGACGACGTGCCGACCAGGTCGCGCGTCGGCACCAGCCCCTGGCGGCCGGTCCCGCCTGGTTCGGCGGAGGCGCCGTACGCGGTCGACGCGTCGTCGCCGGGCGCCGTGTGCTTCTCGGTGGTCGAGCTGGAATCGCAGGAGCTGGCGGGCGAGGCGGTGCTCAGGGGCATCGACACCCACAACCGCCTCGCCCACCCCGGCCTTTCGCTGCGCCCGGCGTTGCGGGGCGCGGGCTCGGTTACGACGTCGTCCGGGTGCTGTGCGAATACGGTTTCGCCGTAAGGGGGTTGGGGCGGCTGCAGCTGGAGACGCTCGCCGACAACGCGGCGATGATCGCGGCGGCGACCCGGGCCGGGTTCACCCACGAGGGGACGTTGCGCCAGGCCGCCTGAGTGTACGGCGGCATCGTGGACGAGGTCGTGTTCGGCCTGCTCGCCGAGGAGTGGACTCGTAGGGAGGTGCCGGCGCCCCGGGTCGGGCGGCGGCGCGGGTCAGACCGGCTCGACGCCCATGGCCGCGGCGAGCCGCAGGTGCGGCCGGGCCTCGGCGGCGCGGCCCTGCCGCTGCAGGGTGCGGCCGAGCATCAGCCGGGCGTAGCCCTCGGCCGGGTCCTGCTCCAGCACCCGCCGCAGCTCGGCGGCGGCCCGCCCGAGCTGGGCGGAGTGGTAGTAGCTGCGGGCCAGCAGCAGCCGGGCGGCGAGGTTGGCCGGCTCGGCGGCGACCAGCTCCGCCAGGATCAGCGCGGCGTCCGAGTACGCCTGGGAGTCGAAGTACAGCCGCGCCCGCGTGTACTCCTCCAGGGTGGCGGTGGTGGCGGTCACGGTGGTGGCTCCTCTCGTCGTGGTCCCGGTCCACGGTTCGTGGGTGCCAACAATGAGTGAAGCTTCAACTATTCCTGCCTCGGATGTCGGTGGACGGTTGTACCTACTGGTATGTACAGTCGAACCATGGCAACGCAGGACCGGCTCATCGAGACCACCCAGGAGCTGCTCTGGGAGCGCGGCTATACCGGCACCAGCCCCAGGGCGATCCAGCAGCGTTCCGGAGTGGGCCAGGGCAGCATGTACCACCACTTCGCCGGCAAGTCCGACCTCGCCGCCGCGGCCATCCGCCGCAGCGGCGAGCAGCTGCGGGCCGAGGTGGAACAGCAACTGGGCGGCCCCGGCAGCGCCTACCAGCGGATCGAGGCCTACCTGCGGCGCGACCGCGACGTGCTGCGCGGTTGCCGGGTCGGCCGGCTGGCGCAGGATCCGGAGGTCGTCGCGGAGACCGAGCTGCGTGCGCCGGTCGAGGAGACCTTCGCCTGGCTGACCGACCGGATCGCCGCGGTGCTCGAGGAGGGGCGGCGGCGCGGTGAGCTGCTGCCGGGGCCGGACGCGGGGGAGCTGGCCGCGGCGCTGGTGGCGCTGGTGCAGGGGGGCTACGTGTTGGCCCGGGCGGCGGGCTCGACGGAGCCGTTCGACCGCGCGGTCCGCGGCGCGCTCGGCCTGCTGGCGGCCCAGGTTCCCCGGTAGCCCGACGAAGCGGCGGACGGGCGACCAAGGAGCGGACGGGGGTTCCAGCCGGGACCCGAGGACCGGCACCCGAGGAAAGGCACGGTTTCATGCAAGCGATGCAGTACGCGATCACCCTCCCGGCCGACTACGACATGGGGGTCGTCCGCCGCCGGGTGGCGGACCGGGGCCACCTGCTCGACGACTGGCCCGGGCTGGCCCTGAAGGCCTACCTCATCCGCGAGCGCGGGGTGGCCGGCTCGCCGGTCAACCAGTACGCGCCCTTCTACCTCTGGCGCTCCACCGAGGGCATGAACGGCTTCCTGTGGGGTCCGGGTTTCCGGGCGCTCTGCGCGGACTTCGGCCGTCCGGAGGTCCGGCAGTGGGGCGGCCTGGCGTTCCGGAACGGCCCGGAACGCTCCCGCCCACCGGTCTCGGCCACCCGGCGGACCGAGCCGATCCCGCCCGGCGAGGACCCGGCCGAGGCGATCGACCGCGCGCTGGCCACGCTGCCCGACCATCGGTCCGGCGTGCACTGCACCGCGTTGGCCGTCGACACCACGGCCTGGGAGCTGCTGGTCTTCACGCTGTGGAGCGACCCGCCGGCCGCCGACGATCCCGGTGAGCACTACCAGGTGCTGCACCTGAGCAGCCCCGAGCTGGACCGGCTCACCCAGGGACGGCACTGGTGACCACCGGCCACCGCTCGAACGGATCCCGCCCGTTGACCCAGGAGACGCCCGTGTCCACCCCATCGGTCACCACCCCCGCGGTCCGGACGGTACTCGGCGACCTCGACCCCGCCGAGCTGGGCGTCTGCGACGCGCACGACCACCTCTTCTTCCGCTCCCCGTTGTTGCCCGGCCAGGAGCTGGACGACCCGGCCGCGGCCGGCGCCGAACTGGCGGCCTTCCGGGCGGCCGGTGGGGACGCGGTGATCCAGTGGTCGCCGTACGGGCTGGGCCGGGGCGCGGGGCTGCTGCCCACGCTGTCACGGGAGTCCGGCGTCCACCTGGTCGCCGCGACCGGCCTGCACCAGGCGGCGCACTACGCCCCGGAGTTGCCGGCCACGCTCTACGGGCGGCTGGCCGAACTCTTCGTGACCGAGCTGACCCAGGGCATCCACGGCGGGCCGCGGGCCGGAATGATCAAGGTGGCGGGCGGCTACCACGGCCTGGACGAGCACACCCACCGGGTGATGACCGCCGCCGCCGAGGCGCACCACGCCACCGGCGCGCCGATCGGCGTGCACCACGAGCTCGGCACCGCCGCGCCCGCGGTGCTCGACCTGCTCTGCGACCGGCTGGGCGTGCCGCCGCGGAGCGTCGTCCTGGGCCACCTCAACCGCTTCCCCGACCTCCGGCTCTACCGCGAACTCGCCACCTCCGGTGCGTGGTTGGCCTTCGACGGACCCTCCCGGGCGAACCACGCCACGGACGCCTGGCTGCTCGACAACCTGATCGCACTGGCCGAGGCCGGCTACGGCGACCGCCTGCTGCTGGGTGGCGACACCACCACGGCCGCCGCCCGATCGGTCAACGCCGGCCCGGGCATGCCGTTCCTGCTCACCACCCTGCGCCCACGCATCGCCCGGGAGCTGGGCGAATCCCAGGTGGACCAGATCCTCCGCGTCAACCCCTCCCGCGCGTTCGCGACCGTCTGGCGAACTCCCTGAGGCCGCAGGCTGGTTGACGCCGAGGGATGAGGTCCGGGGGCGGCGCGGCCGGCGGTCCGGGGGGCTCACATGTGCGTGCCGCCGTCGATCCGTATCTCCGTACCGGTGATGAACGCGCCGTCCTCGCTCGCCAGCATGGCGATCACGCCGGCCACCGTCTCCGGGCCGGCGAAGCCCTGGCCGAGGGCCGGCGCGAGCTTGCCGAGCAGGGAGAAGTCGGCGTCGGCCGGCAGGCCGGGGTTGTTGGTCATCCCGCTGTCGATGCTGCCCGGCGCCACGCAGACCGCGCGCAGGCCCTGCTTGCTGTACTCCTGCGCGATGGCGTGGGTGAAGGACTGGATGCCGCCCTTGGTCGCGGCGTAGGCCGCCATGTACGGGTGCGCGAAACTCGCCGAGGTGGAGCTGAAGTTGACCACGACCCCGCGCCCGGTGGCGAGCAGCGCGGGCAGCGCCTCGCGGGTCATCAGGAAGGTGCCGGTCAGATTGACCGCGAGCAGGGTGTTCCAGAACTCCAGGCTGGTCTCGTGGGTGTGCGAGGAGCGCAGGATGCCGGCGGCGTTGACCAGGACGTCCAGGCCGCCGAGCGTCTCGACGGCGGCGGCCACGCCGGAGCGGACCGCGGCCTCGGCGGAGATGTCCAGCACCGCGGTGGTCAGCCGGTCGGCGGTGCCCGCGGCGGTGGCCTGCTCGGCGGTGCCGGCCAGGCCGGTCGCGCTGACGTCGACCGCGACGACCCGCCCGCCCTCGGCGAGCAGTCGGTGCACGGTGGCCCGGCCGATGCCCGAGCCGCCGCCGGTGACGAGGATCCGGTGTCCGGTGAAGCGCTGCATGGGGAAGCTCCGTTCTGGTGGTGCTGGGGGTGGTGCGATCGTGCCGTGCCACCGTACGCCCCTGTGGCACAACGTGCCAATATGACTCAGGGTGCCATATGGGCATATCAACGCGTAGCGTGGTGACATGACCGAACGCACCGCCCCGGCCCCGGACCGTCCCTCGCTCACCGACCGCCGTCGTGCCGCGACCCAGCTGGAGATCGCCGTCGCCGCCGCCGAGTTCTTCGCCGAGCGCGGCGCCGAGGCGACCACCGCCGAGGAGATCGCCCGTGCCGCCGGGGTCGCGCTGCGCACCTTCTACCGCTACTTCCGCACCAAGGAGGAGGCCGTCGTACCGCTGTTGGCGGCCGGTGGCCGGCGCTGGGTGGCGCTGATCGCGGACAGTCCGGCCGACCTGCCGGTGCCCGAGGTGCTGGCGCGGGCGGCCGTCCGGGCGCTCACCCCGGCCGACGCGCGGGCCGTCGAGGAACTGCGCTGGACCCGTGCCCTGCTCACCGATCCGGCGCTGCGGACCGTCTGGCGCGGCATGCACCAGGATTCCGAGGAGGAGCTGGTCCCGGTGCTGGCCGCACGCTGCGGCGCCGGGGCCGACCCGTTGGAGGTCCGGCTCGCCGCGGCGGCGGCCACGGCGGCGATCCGGGTGGCCCTGGAGAGCTGGGCCGCGGGCGAGGGGGAGCGGACCGGCGGCGGTGACGGCCCGGGCGCGGCCGCCGATCCCGGTGCGCTGGCCGGTCGTTGCGTGCTGGAGTTGACCGCGGGCCTGCGCCTCTGGCGCGACCCGAGTGGTCCGGGCGGTACGGGCCTTCCCGCCGGGACGAGCGGCACGCGCGCCGCAGACGACTGAGCGGCGCCCCGTCAGGGGGCGCCGCCCGGCTTCGGCTCACTGGCGAGTGACGAGAGTTCAGGCCACCGGCCGCAGCGTCCCGGTGTGCAGCTCACCGACCCGGCCGCCCTCACCCTCGTACGTCCAGAACACCCGCACGGTCAGCTCGGCCAGGTCCATCACGTGGCTGACGGTGAGTCCGCTCCGCTCGGTCCAGCTGACGAAGTACAGCTCCGGGCCCACCTGGGCCACGTGCAGGGCCACGTCCTCCCACTGACCGGCCGACTCGCCCAGCCCCTCCCAGCGCAGCCGCCGGCCGTCCGCCGAGTAGGAGTTGCGGAAGGCCGCGCCGTTGTCGACCTCGAAGAGGTAGGTCCGGCCGGCGAAGCCCGGCAGCTGTGTGGTGGCGGTCATGCTGGTCGAGTTCCTCGTTTCGGGACGGGCGGGGCGCGCGGCTGGATGGATACCTGTGCTCACCAAGCTAGCGGAAGCACCCGGCCGAGGGACAATGGTCACACGACACGCCGCCGCCGCGGGCCGGTCTCCCCGGCCAGCGGGTGGCCAGCCGGCGAACGTGGCGGAGCGGCGAGCCGGGAGGTCGAACATGCGCAAGGTCGTCGACTGCCGCGAGCAGCCGAGCGAGACGCACTGCAGCCTCGCCATCTCCGGCGAGGAGAACGAAGTGGTCGAGGCCGCCGTCCAGCACGCGGTGGCGGTGCACGGGCACACGGACACCCCCGAACTGCGGGAGATGATCCGTGGCGCCCTGAAGGACGAACTGGTCCTCCAGCACACCTGACGGTCCACCCGAGGACCTGGTCCCCGAACCGGCCTCGGACCGTACGGAGAATCCCGTATCGCCCGGGGCCGTCGTCGTCTGCTGGAGTGGGAGGGCAGGGAGGTGGTGGCGATGGCCGTGGACCAGGAGAAGGTGACCCGGTTCCTGGGCCGGGTGGTGGCCGACGGCGGTGCGGCGATGGCGGGCCTGTGCACCTCGATCGGCGACCGGCTCGGGATCTACGCGGCGATGGCGGGCGCGGGCCCGTTGACCCCCACCCAGCTCGCCGTGCGGACCGGCCTGCACGAGCGCTACCTGCGCGAGTGGCTGGCCGCCCAGGTGGCCGGCGAGTACGTGCGGTACGACCCGACGACCGACGGCTACCTGCTGCCGGACGAGCACGCCGCGGTGCTGGCGGACCCGACCGTCCCCACCTACGCGGCCGGCCTCTTCACCATGCTGCAGGCGCTGTACGGCGCCGAGGACGCCCTGGTGGAGGCGTTCCGCACCGGCAGCGGCGTGGGCTGGGAGCAGCACGGCGAGGCGCTCTTCGCCGGCACCGCCAAGTTCTTCCGGCCCGGCTACGCCGGCGCGCTGGTCCCGGAGTGGATCCCCGCGATGAACGGCACCGAGCAGCGGTTGCGCGAGGGCGCCGAGGTGGCCGACGTCGGCTGCGGCTACGGGTACTCGACGATGCTGATGGCCCAGGCCTACCCGGCCTCCCGGTTCCACGGCTTCGACTTCCACCGGCCGTCGATCGAGGCCGCCCGGCGGATCGCCGCGGAGCAGGGGCTGAGCGACCGGGTGACCTTCGAGGTGGCCGGCGCCCAGGACTTCCCGGGCGAGGGCTACGACCTGATCACCTTCTTCGACTGCCTGCACGACATGGGCGACCCGGGCAGCGCGCTGCACCACGCCGAGCACGCGCTGGCCCCGGACGGCGCCTGCATGATCGTCGAGCCCAACGTCTCCCCGGACGTCCGGGCGAACGCCAACCCGATCGGCCGGGCGGTGGTCTCCGCCTCGGTCGCCGTCTGCCTGCCCTGCGCCCTGGCCCAGCACGGGCCGCAGGCGATGGGCAACCACGCCGGTGAGGAGGCCATGCGCCGTCTGGCCGACGGCGCCGGCCTGCACCACTGGAAGCTGGCCGCCGAGAGCCCGCTGAACCGGGTCTACGCCGCCAGCAGGTAGCCGGGTCGGGCCGGGTTTGTCGGGGCCCGGCTTGACCCGGAGTCCGGACGGGCGCACGCTCCTTGGGTGGGCCCGTCCGGAGAGGCCGGCCTGCGGCGGATCTACGCCGTGATCGACCTGCTACTCGACGCCGTCGACGAGGAGAGCCTCCTCCCGGCGCTGCTGCCGTTACTGCTCCGCACGGTCCCGGGGGACAGTCTCAGCTGGATCGACCGCACCCCGGCCGCCCGGCGGCTGACCAACCTGCCCGGTGGGCTCTACACGCCGGAGGCGATCGCGGGTTTCTACCGGCACGCGGCCGCCGACCCGTTCTTCCGGCACACCGACACCGGCAGCGGACTGCCGTTGCGCCGCTCCGACCTGCTGTCGCCCACCGAGTACCACCGGCTGGGCACCTACCAGGCGGCGCTGCGACCGGTGGGCGTCGAGTTCCAGCTGGCGATGGCCTTCCCGGCCGGCTGGTCGTGCTCCGGCCGGCGGACCGTCTGCCTGGTGGTGAACCGTTCCGGCGACGACTTCACGGACGCCGACCTGGCCGCCGCGGGCCTGCTGCGGGCCCGGCTCGGCCACGCGCTGGAACGGCTCGCCCCGCCGCCCCGGCTGCCCGCCCGGCTGACCGAGCGCGAGGCCGCGGTGCTCGACCTGCTGGCCTCCGGGCTGACCGACCGCCAGATCGGCCACCGGCTGGCGGTCTCGCCCCGCACGGTGGACAAGCACCTGGAGCACGCCTACGCCAAGCTCCGGGTGCACAGCCGGGTGGAGGCCGCCGTCCGTTGGCGCGACGCCCGCTGACCTCCGGATGCCGGACGGGGCCGACCCCGTGCGCGCCACGGCGGGCTTCAGCAGGTGAAGTCGATCAGGTGGAAGGTCTCGTAGTGGTCCCAGGTGTAGTAGTCCTCCTGAGCGCCCTCACCGGTGATGATCCGGCGGGTGCCGCGGTTGGAGTCGCCCGGGGTGTCGACGGTGTACTCGTGGTAGTAGCCGTACGGCTGGCTGGGCAGCACGCCCTCGCGGTTCTGGAACACCTCGCCGTCCTCCGAGTACGGGAAGGGGCCGCCGTCGGCGATCAGGTTGAGGGTGTCGTCCGCCTCGCTCGGCAGCGCCGACTGGCAGACCGAGCCACTGACGTCCGCGTGGGCGGCGGTGGCGAAGCCGGCGGTGGGGGCCAGCGCCAGCAGACCGACGGTCAGCACGGAGACGGAACGCGACTTCAACGCGAGTAGAAATCTCTGCATGAGAGGCAGTCTGAGGGCCTGTCAGGCAGAGGTGGAAGGGGGTGCGGCGGGCTCGGCAGAGTCTTCATGTCCAGGTCACCGGGGCGGCGCCCGGACGTTCCGTACCGTCCGCGGACGGATCATTCGTGGCCGATGCGAGCCGGGTGACGGCTCCTCGTCGGACTCCCGTGACGGCTCGGGGGCCCGCCTGCCCTGCTGCTCCCCGCCGCCGACCGCGTCCGCGTCCACCGCTGAGCCGGGGCGCCGCCGCTCACTGCACCGCGATGGTGAATCCCGCGGCGTGGCTCGTCGTGTCCGCATCCTCCGCGCTCGTCAGGACGACCAGCCCGCCGCGCAGCCCGCCAGGCGGCTGGCCCGGCGGGACCTGCGCCGGGATCAGCGCGGTGGCCGTCCCGCCCTGGGGCAGACCGGCCGGGAAGGTGCAGGTGACCGCCCGCATCGTCACGTCCGTGGTGCAGTCGTTCGGGAAGAAGGGGCCGACCGGGGTGACCGCGGGCGGCAGCGAGACGGTCACCGTGAAGGGCTGGGTGGTGGTGCCCGGGCCCTCGTTCGCCACGAAGGCGTGCACCACGGTGGTGCCGCCGGGCGCGACCGGATCCGGGGCCATCGGCATCACGGCGAGGTGCACCGGGGCGGGGGTGTCCGCGACGCTCGGGGTGGCGGCCAGCAGCAGCGCCGCGCACCCCGCCAGCACCGCCCTGCCGCTCCTCACCTTGGACAACGCCATCACCCGCCTGTCTCCCCGAGAGCTGGTCCGCCGGACCGATGGTGTGGCCGGTGCGGCCCGACACGCCAGGCCGTACGGGCAGTGACCACCCGGGCGGGTGAGCCCGGCGAGGGTGAGGTCGGCGGAGCCGACTTCAGGGCGCCAGCACCTGGCCCAGTCGCTCGGCGATCCGGCGCATCACCGGGACCAGCGCGGAACTGCCGGCCTGCTGCTCCAGCAGGTGGATCCGGGCCTCCGGGCCGGAGACCGAGAGCGCGGTCGGGGTCGGCGCGCCCGGCACGGCGACCGCGATGCAGCGCACCCCGATCTCCTGCTCCTGGTCGTCCACCACGTAGCCCGCCTCGCGGAAGCCGGCCAGCTGGTCCAGCAGCCGCTTCGGGTCGGTGACGGTGAACTCGGTGTGCGCGGGCAGTGGCCGGTTGCCCAGGATGGCCCTGGCCTCCTCCTCCGGGAGCTGGGCCAGCAGCGCCTTGCCGACACCGGTGCAGTGCGGCTGCACCCGCCGCCCGACCTCGGTGAACATCCGCATCGAGCGCCGCGACTGCACCTGGCCCACGTAGACCACCTCACCGCCCTCCAGGACGGCCAGGTTGGCGGTCTCGCCGGTGGCCTCCATCAGCTCCGCCAGGTAGGGGCGGGCCCAGCTGCCGAGCAGCCGGCCGGCCGTCTCGCCGAGCCGGATCAGCCGGGGGCCCAGGGTGTAGCGGCGGGCGGTGTCCTGGCGGACATAACCCTGCTGGGCCAGGGTACGAACCAACCGGTGAATGGTGGGCATCGGGAGTCCGGAGCTGCTGGACAGCTCGCTGAGGGTCGCGATGCCGCCGGAGTCGGTGAGGGCCTCCAGGAGTTGGAAGGCGCGCTCCACGGACTGCACGGTTCCGGCACTGCGGTCGTTGCCCGGCGAGGCTGTGGCGGGGGTGCTGGCCACCGGCGTTCCCTTTGCTGTCGGAGGAGGAGTAGAGTCCCAGCGATCACCTCAACAAACCGTTGAAATTCTGTATCGCGGAAACTAGTCTCCACCTTACAGAATCGAACTCGCCGGTAGGTGGGTTCAGATCCAGGAAGTTCCCACCGGAACTCCCTACGGCTCAACCGTCCAAGGAGTGTCCTGCCCATGGCTACAGAACAGGGACCCGCCCGCAGCCTGCGGCCGGGGGTGCCCCCAGGCGCCGCCGCTGCTTCGGCTGTCACTGTCGCCGGTCCGCGCGTCGCCCGTGCGGAGGAGGTGCTCACCCCGGAGGCGGTCGCGTTCGTGGTCAGCCTCCACCGCGCCTTCGAAGGCCGTCGCCAGGAACTCCTCGCCCGACGGAAGACCCGACGGGCCGAGATCGCCCGGGCGGGCACCCTCGACTTCCTGCCGGAGACCGCCGGGATCCGGGCGGGCGACTGGACGGTGGCGCCGGCGCCGCGGGCCCTGCAGGACCGCCGCGTCGAGATCACCGGTCCGACCGACCGCAAGATGGTCGTCAACGCCCTCAACTCCGGTGCCAAGGTGTGGCTCTGCGACTTCGAGGACGCCACCTCGCCGACCTGGCAGTCGGTGGTCTCCGGGCAGCTCAACCTGATCGACGCCTTCGAGGGCCGGATCGACTTCACCACCCCGCAGGGCAGGGCCTACACCCTCAGGCCCGCCGGCGAACTCGCCACCGTGGTGGTCCGCCCGCGCGGCTGGCACCTGGACGAGAACCACCTGCTGGTGGACGGGCGGCCGGTGGCCGGTGCGCTCTTCGACTTCGGCCTCTACTTCTTCCACAACGCCGCGCGACTGCTCGCCAAGGGCCCCGGGGACCCCAACTCCGGGCCGTACTTCTACCTCCCGAAGACCGAGAGCCACCTGGAGGCGCGCCTCTGGAACGACGTCTTCAGCTACGCCCAGGAGCAGTTGGGCATCGAGCACGGCACCATCCGGGCCACCGTGCTGATCGAGACGATCACCGCGGCCTTCGAGATGGACGAGATCCTCTACGAGCTGCGCGACCACGCCGCCGGGCTCAACGCGGGCCGCTGGGACTACCTCTTCTCCATCATCAAGAACTTCCGGGACGCCGGCGAGCGGTTCGTCCTGCCGGACCGCAACAGCGTCGGCATGACCTCGCCGTTCATGGCCGCGTACACCCGGCTGCTGGTGCGGACCTGCCACCGGCGCGGGGCCCACGCGATCGGTGGGATGGCCGCGTTCATCCCCTCCCGCAAGGACCCGGAGGTCAACGCCGCCGCCCTGGAGAAGGTCAAGGCGGACAAGGACCGTGAGGCCACGGGCGGCTTCGACGGTTCCTGGGTGGCCCATCCCGACCTGGTCCCGGTGGCCCGTGCCTCGTTCGACGCGGTGCTCGGCGACCGGCCGCACCAGAAGGACAACCCCGGCTCCGCCGAGCCGGTGACGGCCGCCCAACTGCTGGACATCGCCGGCGCCGGCGGCTCCTGCACCGAGGTCGGCCTGCGGAACGCGGTCGCGGTCGGGCTGCGCTACTGCGAGGCGTGGTTGCGCGGGCTGGGCGCGGTCGGCATCTTCAACATGATGGAGGACGCGGCCACCGCCGAGATCTCGCGCTCGCAGATCTGGCAGTGGATCCACAACGGCGTGGTGCTCGCCGACTCCGGTGAGAAGGCCACCGCCGAGCTGGTCCGTCGCCTGATCTCCGCCGAACTGGACGGCCTGCGTGCCGAGCTGGGTGACGAGGCGTACGCGGCCGGCCGGTGGACCGAGGCCCGCGAACTCTTCGAGCAGGTCTCGCTCGCCGAGGACTTCGTCGACTTCCTGACGCTGCCAGGTTACGCACTGCTCGGCTGAGCCGCCCGCTCCGTTTCGTACGGTCCGCCGGGGCGAACTTGTCCTCGGTGGACCGTGCGAGTTGTCTCCCCGAAGGGTCCAGCACCATGGTCCGGATGTTCCTCAACGGCCAGGCGATGCGCGGTGGTGAGTTCCACGCGCTGCTCGGCGACGCGCCGTTCCTCGGCACCGTGCGCACCGCGCCGGGCCACCGCTTCTTCTCGATCCGGGACGTCTGCCCCGGCCTGCTGCCCGATCCGGCGGCGGACAGCGCGATCGAGGGTGAACTCTACGAGCTCAGCCTGGAGTTGCTGCGCGACGTGCTGCTGCCCGGCGAGCCGCCGGAGCTGCAGCTCGGGGTGATCCGGCTGGCGGACGGCGGCGCCTGCTTCTCCATGGTGCTGGCCCGTGGCGAGTTGGAGCGCGGCGTGCACAAGGAGATCACCGAGTTCGGCGGCTGGCGCGCCTACCTGGCCGCTCTGGGCCGGACCAGCTGAACGACCGTACGGTGAGGGGTCAGTCGCCGTGGCGCAGCAGGTCGTCGACGACCGCCGCCTGGCCCGCCATCTGCACCTTGATGGTCTGCAACTCGCCGCTGTGCTGGGCCATCAGGGCGTGCTGCCGGTCCACCTCGGCGGTGAACCAGACGCCGACGACGTTCTCCTGCTGCTTGCAGGCCACGTCCGCCTCGGCGGTCTGCTGCTCGTTCCGGCCCGGGGTCGGCCCAGCGAAGGCCGGGTCGTTCACCGCGTCCATCGGGGTCGCGTAGTGGAAGCCCTTGGCCGCCATGCAGGCGGACCATTCCTGGAACACCGCCCGCACCGTCGGCGCCTTCAGCGAGTCGCTGAAACTCTCGCTGTCGATCTGCTGCACCAGGGCGGCGTCACCGAGAAAGCTGGCACCGTCCGACAGCTTGTCGTGCATATCGCCCAGACAGCCGCCAGCGGATACCGGCTGTGATTTGTAGCTGGTCGCCGTGCCGGGCTTTCCGGGTGATCCGTTGCCTTTGAGAACCAGTTGGTATCCGGGGTCATCGTCGTCCGGAGGAGAAGATTCGGCGGCGTTCGCGAGATATCCCGGATCGGCCGGTCCGAAATGATATCCGGTGCTTTTCGCCTGGTCCGGGCTGGTCACCCCGTACCGCATTTCGGTGATGGTGGTCGGCGTGCTCCGCGGGGCCGCCGGCGTGGTCAGGTAGGTGAATCCGTAGCGTTGCATGCACTGGGTGACCAGCAGTTGTGAGGCCTGGTCCAGCCGGAGTTGCGCGGGCGGCGTCAGCAGGTAACCGGCGATGGGCAGTTGCAGGGCGGTGCTGTCCAGGACGGTGGGTGTCGGGGCCGGCGTCGGCGACCCGGTGGCGCTCTCGGCGTCGGCGTCGCCGGCGCAGCCGGACGCCGTGGCCAGCACCGCGGCGGTGCAGAGCGCGGCCAGCAGGACGGGCAGGGGGCGGGGACGACCGGACATGGCGGGCTGACTCCTGGTCGGGCGGGCGGGAACCGGTGCGGTGGCCGGCCGGGACGGACCCGGCCGGCCGGTGCGGCTCAGCCGAACGAGATCGAGGCATCCTCGTTGTAGGTGTGGGTGAGGTGGCCCTCGCCGGTGCCCGGGTAGAGCGTGTCGGACGTGCCCGCGTAGTTGGAGTTGTACCAGATGGTCGCGGTGGTGGTGCCGAAGTTCCAGGCCGAGGCGGCGTTGTTCTTGATCGGCTGGCCGTCGATGAAGTAGTAGCCGGCCAGGTTCGGCACGTTGCTGGTGAAGTTGGCCCAGTCGCCCTGGTAGTTCGAGTTGTAGTAGAGGTTCACTGAGTTGGACGCCGAAGCGGTGCCGGCAGCACCCAGGGTGGCGAGCGCGGCACCGGCGACGCCGAGCGCGAGAGCGGCCTTGATACGCATGGATTCCTCCGTGGAATTGCGTGGATGGTTGCCGGACCGGGCATTCCGCGTTTCCCCCGACCGGTCGCCAGGGACGCTACTCGCTGCCTCCGGGCCGGAGCAACGGCGTTTATTTAGCGCTGGTTCCCGGAAGATCGCCGACCGTTTCCGGGTAGTTCGGTGAATTCGGCAAGCGGAATTGTGCGTGCCGCATCGGAGCATGTGTGGATCACGCGGACACGGGGTGCCGCAGCGCGTGGTGCACCAGGAGCCGGCCGTAGACCTCCTGGTGGATCCCGCCCGGGGTCCGGCTGGTGAGCGGCCCGGCCGTGTGGTCCGCGCCGAGCAGCGCCTCGGTCAGCGCGGCGGTGCCGGCGACCGTGCCCGCGCCCAGCGCGCCCAGCAGCTCGGCGGCCGGTGCCTCGACGGGGTCGAGCAGGGTGGTGAGCACGTCGGGGGCGAGCGCCCGCAGCGGCCGGTCGAGCCGGCCGACCAGGAACGTCCCGTCCGGCAACCGTCCGTGTGGTCGTCCGTGCGCTCGGCCGGTGGGTAGCCGCCAGACGAAGCCGGCCCCGGTGTCGGTCAGGGCATCGGCCAGTCGGCCGTTCAGCGACAGTCGGTCGGTCAACAGCAGGACGTCCGGCCCCGCCGAGCACCGCAGCGCGTGCACCGCGTCGGGGGTGGCCCAGGCGGCGTCCAGGACGACGCCGGTGCCGCCCTCGACCAGCGCGACGACCCGCAGCCGGGTGGTGCCGAGGGTGCCGGCCGGCAGTGGGACGTGGTGCTCGGCCAGGAGCAGCAGCCGTCTCCCGCGCCAGTGCGTGCCGCTGGCGCCGGGCATGGCCAGCGGGTGCACCGCGGTGTGGAAGAGCGCGCGCAGCGGACCGCTGCCGAGGCGCTGTCGAGCCTGGTAGATGCTCGCCTTGCTGGGCAGTTGGTGATCTCCCGGCAGGTCGGGCCAGTGCAGCTCGGAGACCAGCCGGCGCATCACGTCCAGGTAGGGGGAGGGCGAGAAGAGCGCCATGCCGAGGACGAAGTAGACCATCAGCCGGGCCGACAGCAGCCGGCGCCGCTGCTCGGTTCGGCCGCAGGCGGCGACGGCCTGGTCCACCAGCTCCGGGGGATAGGCCCGGAGCAACAGATCGAGACGGGCGGGGTCGGCTGGTTCGGGCACCAAGACTCCTCTGGGTGACTCGGCTGCGGGACGCGTCGAGAAGCGTGACAGCCCGGTGTATCGGCCTCGTAGCCCCGAGTCGCGCCGGCCCGGCGGATGGACGTCGCACCTGCTCGGGCCGTGGAAACGGGCCTGCGGCCTGGTGGGACCGCCAATGACCGCCAATGGCCAGGGGTTCAACGAGTTGTTGAAGATGGCGGGGTCGAAGCCTTGACGGGTCGCCGGAGCGCCCCGTACGTTGATTTCACATCACAGAACCTGTATTCCGCATTGTGGAAATATGAGTCGACCGCAGGAGTCCCCCGATGCCTCGAATGACAGCCGCCCGCGCGGCAGTTGAGATCCTCAAGCGCGAAGGCGTTGAGGTCGCGTTCGGCGTGCCGGGCGCCGCGATCAACCCCTTCTACGCCGCCCTGAAGGCCTCCGGCGGGATCAACCACACGCTGGCCCGGCACGTCGAGGGCGCCTCGCACATGGCCGAGGGCTACACCCGGGCCAAGGCCGGCAACATCGGTGTCTGCATCGGCACCTCCGGCCCGGCCGGCACCGACATGATCACCGGCCTCTACTCGGCCAGCGCGGACTCGATCCCGATCCTCTGCATCACCGGCCAGGCGCCCACCGCCCGGCTGCACAAGGAGGACTTCCAGGCCGTCGACATCGCCTCGATCGCCAAGCCGGTCACCAAGGCGGCCACCACCGTCCTGGAGGCCGCCCAGGTCCCCGGCGTCTTCCAGCAGGCCTTCCACCTGATGCGCTCCGGCCGCCCGGGCCCGGTGCTGATCGACCTGCCGGCCGACGTCCAGGTGACCGAGATCGAGTTCGACCCCGAGACCTACCAGCCGCTGCCGGTCTACAAGCCGGCCGCCACCCGAGCCCAGGCCGAGAAGGCGATCCGGCTGCTCAACGAGTCCGAGCGCCCGCTGATCGTGGCCGGTGGCGGCATCATCAACGCCGACGCCGCCGAGCTGCTGGTCGAGTTCGCCGAGCTGACCGGCACCCCGGTGATCCCCACCCTGATGGGCTGGGGCACCCTCGCCGACGACCACCCGCTGAACGCCGGCATGGTCGGCCTGCAGACCGCGCACCGCTACGGCAACGAGAACTTCCTCGCCTCGGACTTCGTGCTGGGCATCGGCAACCGCTGGGCCAACCGCCACACCGGCGGCCTGGAGGTCTACACGGCCGGCCGGAAGTTCGTCCACGTGGACATCGAGCCCACCCAGATCGGCCGGATCTTCGCACCGGACTTCGGCATCGCCTCGGACGCCAGGGCCGCGCTGGAGCTCTTCATCGAGGTCGCCCGCGAGCTGGAGGCGGCCGGTGAGCTCAAGGACCGCGGCGAGTGGGCCGCCTCCACCCAGCAGCGCAAGGCCTCCCTCCAGCGCCGCACCCACTTCGACGACGTGCCGCTCAAGCCGCAGCGGGTCTACGAGGAGATGAACCGCGCCTTCGGTCCGGAGACCCGGTACGTCACCACCATCGGCCTCTCCCAGATCGCCGGCGCTCAGATGCTGCACGTCTACAAGCCGCGACACTGGATCAACTGCGGCCAGGCCGGCCCGCTGGGCTGGACCATCCCGGCCGCGCTGGGGGTCGCCACCGCCGCCCCCGGGGCCCAGGTGGTCGCGCTCTCCGGCGACTACGACTTCCAGTTCATGATCGAGGAGCTGGCGGTCGGTGCACAGCACCACATCCCGTACGTCCACGTGCTGGTGAACAACTCGTACCTGGGCCTGATCCGCCAGGCCCAGCGCAACTTCGACATCGACTTCCAGGTCAAGCTGGAGTTCGAGAACCTCAACTCGCCGGAGCTGGGCGTCTACGGCGTGGACCACGTCAAGGTCGCCGAGGGGCTGGGCTGCAAGGCGATCCGGGTCACCCAGCCGGAGGACCTGCTGCCGGCCCTGGAGGAGGCGAAGAAGCTCGCCGCCGAGCTCAGGGTCCCGGTGGTGGTCGAGGCGATCCTGGAGCGGATCACCAACATCTCGATGAGCGGCACCGACATCGACAAGGTGAACGAGTTCGAGGAACTGGCCAGCGAGCCGGGCCACGCGCCGACCGCGATCCTCCCGCTCGCCTGACCGGGCGGGGGAGCGACGGGGGGGGGGGGGGGGGGGGGGGGGGGGGGGGGGGGGGGGTGTTGGGGGGGGGGGGGGGCGGGTGGGGGGGGGGGGGGGGGGCGGGGGCGGGGGTTGTCG
>NZ_JBVHLF010000077.1:0-33667 GCF_055559155.1 Kitasatospora sp. NPDC024654 | reverse complement strand
CACCGCGACCACGCATAGGGCGAGCATCGGCCCGAGCCGGTAGCGGCAGCCCCGGCGACGGCGTGGGTCAGGCACCAGCTCCAGGACCTGGGCCAGGGTCTCCAGACCAGGCAGTTCGTCGGGTGGGCACGGCAGGGTGACGGCCTCGCGGTGGCGCACGAGGACGTCGATCGGGGAAGATGGCACGCGGACGCGGTCCCTGTTCTTGATCGACTGGCTTAGACAACCAAGATCATCAGGGGTCGCGTCCGCTGCTTCCCCACCGGGGCGCCCTCCCGCCAGCCCTCAGGTCATCTCATGATCCGAGAACGCATCGGCCCTGGGTGTGCGGCGAGTTGTGCCCGCACAGGTGCACGTGCTCGGCGAGTCGCAGCGGGAAAGGGTCAAGCGCCGGGTGCGGTCCGCGCGCGCCGTGCCGGATCGATCGGGTGGGGCACGCGAACGCCGCGGCGTGCAGCGCCCTTTCCTCCGTGTCGGTGCGCGGCTGGCGGACCACCGAGGAGCGACCGGCGACCTCGGTGATCAGTTCCGGCGCGAGCTGCCGGGCGACATCGCAGTTGGTGCAGCGGTGATCGACGCGCCAACCGGCTTCGGCCGAGTGCTCGTTCATGGCGTGGTCCCTCCGCGCGGACTGGTTCCGATGGGCTTCTGACTGATTATCACGTGCCACGCCGGAGAACCGATCAGCAAATGCCTTTGACTTTTCCGGAATTCGCCGCTCTCGCACGCCTCCTTCGTGCACGGTTGACGATTTCAGAAATAGTGCTCTGCCCGGGCGGCGTACTCGGCCGCCGTCTGCCGCGAGGGCCGTTGTCGTGACGCGCTCACGCGATGCTCCGGCCGTGGACCGTGACCTCGCCGGTCAGGGCCGGTACGGGGACGGCGGTGTCCTGGCCGCGGTGGTGCGAGGCAGTGCGGTGGGGTGCGAGCGCGAGGTAGGTGAGGACCGCCCCGAGCGTGGACAGGGCCGCGAGCATGAAGCCGAGGGTGTGGAAGGCGCTGGTGAAGTCTGCGGCCAGGGCTGCGTGCTGTGCTCCGGCGACCTGCCCCTGGACGGCCTGCCCGGCGATGCGGGTCGCGGACTCGGAGGGGAGGCCGCTGCCGCTCAACCGGGCGGCGGTGAGCCTGGTGAGCAGGGCTGCCGCGCCGGCGACGGCGACGGACTCGCCGGTGATGCGCATCGTGTTGAAGATTCCCGCTGCGGCTCCGGCGTTCTCGACCGGGACGGCGCTGACGGCGGCGTTGTCCATGACCCCGAACGCCAGCCCTACCCCGGTACCGAAGGGCAGCAGCGGAAGCACCAGGGCCAGCCATGATCCGTTGCTGCGCAGGGTTGCCAGGAGCAGGGCGCCGGCCACGATCAGCGCGGAAGCACCGGTCAGCACCGCTCGCACGGAGGTGCGCGCGGCCAACTGGCCGGCGGCGAGCGGCAGGAGCAGGACCGGGGCGGTCATCGGCAGCAGGAGCAGGCCACTGGTCAGGACGGTGCGGTCGGCGACGCCCTGGAGGTAGGCGGGCAGGTAGACCAGCAGGACGACGAAGCCGAGGGTGACCGTGAAGGGCTGGCAGACCACCGCGACGAACTCGGGCCTGCGGAACAGGCGGACGTCGAACATCGCGCGGTCGGCCAGACGGATCTCCACCGCGACGAACAGCGCGACCAACGCCACGGCCGCGGCGAGCGGCAGCAGGGTGCCCGGCGCGCTCCACCCTGCCGCTCCGGCCCGTACGAAGGCGAAGGACAGACAGGCCAGCCCGGTGGTGAAGGTGAGCAGCCCGGCCACGTCGAGGGCGGGCTGGTCGGGGTTGCGGGATTCCGGAGCCCGGGTCGCGCACAGCCATGCGGGTACGGACATGGCCGCGGCCAGGAGGAACACCGACCGCCACCCGGTGGCTTCGACCAGGGCCCCGGCGACCAGTGGTCCGATCGCCAGGCCCGTGCCGAAGGCGGTGCCGAGGATCCCGAAGGCCAACCGCCGCTGCCGCCCGGTAGTGGAGTGTGCCAGCACGGCGGCGCCCGAGGCCAGCACGGCCGCCGCCCCGCATCCCTGGAACACCCTGGCCGCATCGGCCACGGCCATCGAAGGCGCCAGCGCGACCAGCAGGGACATTCCGCCGACCAGCGCGATGCCGGTCAGCAGCACGCGGCGCCTGCCGAGCCGGTCCGCGAGGCCGCCAGCCGCGAGCGGCAACGCGGCGAAGGTGATGTTGAAGGCGTTCGGCATCCACTGCGCGGTGCCGACCGAGGAGCCCAAGTGTGCCGCCATGCTCGGCAGGGCCACCGCGGCCCCGGTCACGCAGAACGGCAGCATCATGCTGGCGGAAGCGACCGCGACCACCGTGAGCCAGTAGCCGCGCCCGCCGCCGTACCCGGGTCGGGTCGGGGCCGGTACGAGCGACAGGTCGGCTCCGAGGCCGCCCGCGCCACGAGTGCGATCAGGATCGGGCCGACGTGAGCCGTCGAGGGAGGAGGTAGGCATGCCCTCGATCCTTCGCGAGGGCCGCCGGTGGATGAAGGGATCGAGGTTCCCTGGGACTGCCAGGGCCACCTTCCGGCCCACCGCACCCGCGGCCACGCCCTCATACTGAGGCCCGTGGCCAACACGAACGCGATCGCCAACAGCCTCGGCGACTACCTCCGGGCCCGGCGAGCCCTGCTGTCACCCGCGGACGTGGGCCTACCGCCGACCGGCCGCCGCCGCGTGCCCGGCCTGCGCCGCGAAGAGGTCGCCGAACTGGTCGGGCTCAGCACCGACTACTACGTACGCCTGGAGCAGGGGCGCGCCGACCGCCCTTCCGATGAGGTTCTCGAGGCACTCAGCAGGGCGCTGCGACTCGGGCCCGCCGAGCGCGCCCATCTGTACGACCTGGCCCGACCACCCCGCCGCACCACGGCGACGGCCGCGGCCTCCGGACGCGGCGACGCGCTGCGCTCCACCCTGCGGCAGGTCGTCGAGGCCATCCCGACCACCCCAGCCGTGATCATGAACGATCGCAACGACGTGCTGGCCTGGAACCGACTGGCAGCCGCGCTGATCGCCGACTTCCCCAACCTCGCGCCACGCGAGCGGAACATGGCTCGCCGAATCTTCCTGGCCCCGGACGCGCGACGGATCCACCTCGACTGGGACGAGGCAGCGCACACCACGGTCGGCATACTGCGCATGGCCGCCGGACGTCACCCGCACGACCCGGAACTCGTGCGCCTGGTCGGCGAACTGTCACTGGGCAGCAAGACCTTCCGTGGGCTGTGGGCCAGCCACCACGTTCACGAGAAGACCCACGGCCCCAAGCGCTTCCGGCACCCCGCCGTCGGAGACGTGACGCTCGACTACGAGACCTTCCAGGTTCCCGGCGCCGCCCACCACCTGCTCGTCATCTACACGGCCCCGCCCGGAAGCCCTGCCGAGGAGGCACTGAACTTCCTCGGCAGCTTCACCGCCTCCGATGCGGCGTCCCCCGCTCGCCCGCACGCGAGGACCGAACGGAGCTGACCCGAGCCGACCGGTACGGCTCGCTCCGCGCCATGCCCTACGAGGGCGTGCATCGAAAGTGCTTGGTGAGGATGGCGGAGGGCCCATTTGCGATCCAGAATGATTGGATGGTCACGCTTGAGACTCCCCGTTTGATCCTGCGTCGCTGGCGCGAGGAAGACGTTGCCCCCATGGCTGCCGTCAATGCCGACCCCGAGGTCATGCGGTGGATCCGTGACGGCAGCGTCCGTGACGGACAGCAGACTCGCGCCGGGCTCCAGGCATGGGAGAGCGAGTGGGAGTCACAGGGCTTCGGCCTGTTCGCCGTGGAGATCCGGTCCACTGGCGAGCTGGCCGGGTTCACCGGCCTTTCGGTGCCCCACTTCTTGCCGGAGGTACTGCCGGCGGTTGAGGTCGGCTGGCGGCTGGGACGTTGCCACTGGGGGCAGGGCTTGGCCACCGAGGCCGCCGCGGCCGCTGTACGGTTCGGGTTCGAAGAGCGAGGGCTGGAGCGGATCGTCAGCATCACTCAAGTGGGCAACGACGCCTCCGAACGGATCATGACCAAACTGGGGATGCGTCCGGTCCGTGAGACCGTCAATCCCACCTGCGGTCGGCGAGTACGGGTGTTCGAGTTGTCGTCGGACCAGTACGTCACAACCACTCGTTGATGGCGGCAACGAGGACGGCGGCCTCGTAGCGGACCGCGGGTTTGCGTACCTGGCGGCCACGGCTCGATGTCTCTCGAGGCGACTGATGCCGCACTCGACCGCGCACCGGGCCTTGTAGTCCCCCTGCAACAACGGCTCCAGCACTGCCCGTTGCTCGTCCGTCAGATCTCCACGCGCCACGAACCAAGATCATCCCATGACCGAGATCTACTTTCGGTACACGCCCTACGCGTCACCAACGTGCTGACCCACGGCAACCAACGGAGAACGTTCGAGCCGGCCTTGCCGAGGAGAGCGGGGGAACTGCTCGTTCCGTGGCTGCGGCAGGGGCGCGAGAAAGGGCGCCCGACAGGGGAGAAGGAGATTACCCACTCCTCTCCATTCCTAACTTATATCGCACCGGGGGGCTTGCGGCAAGGCCCCGGTCATGCCGCAGAATCGTCGGCCGAGGTCGGAACCCGCGGAAACGAGAGTCGCGGAATGCGCGTGCTGTGGTCGACGTACGGGTCGCGCGGGAACGTCGAGCCGCCCTCAACTGCTCGATCAGTCAAGAGTCCCGAGCCAATGGAGCTAGCCTTGGTCCCCACCTCGTCATCCTCGTCCGAACTCAATTCGGTCGTCAGTCCCGGAGCCGGAAACGGAGTGAACCCGGGCGACGACGGCGCTCAGCCCTCCGACGACTGGCGGACCAGGGAACTGCGGGCGGAGAACGCGTACGTCGGTGAGCTGTACGACCGCCTCGAGACCCAGCGCGAAATCGCAACGGCTCGGCTGCGCGAGATCCATCTCCAGGACAGGGGCGGAACGCTCCAGTCCCGCATGGAACGCGACACGATGGAGGTCCACCACACCCGCCGACTGTCGGAACTGCACGCCGCCGAGTACGGGCTCTGCTTCGGCCGGATCGAAAGCGCCGACGGCGAGCGGCGGTACATCGGCCGGATCGCCCTGGCGGACGACGACCACGAGCCGCTCCTCACCGACTGGCGGGCGCCGGCGGCGGAGCCGTTCTACCGGGCGACGCCCGCCGCGCCCGGCGGCGTGGCGGGACGACGACACCTGCGGAGCGAGGGCCGGACCATCGTCGACTTCGACGACGACGCCTTCGGCCTGGGTGCCCTGGAGGGCCGGGACCGCTCCGAGCTCAGCGGGGAGACCGCCCTGCTCGCCTCGCTGACGGCGACCCGGACCGGGCGGATGGGCGACATCGTCTCCACCATCCAGGCCGAGCAGGACCGGGTCATCCGCTCCGAGCTCGGTGGCGTACTGGTCGTGCAGGGTGGTCCGGGAACGGGCAAGACCGTGGTCGCCCTGCACCGCGCCGCGTACCTGCTGTACACCCACCGCGACCGGCTGGCCAAGCGCGGTGTGCTGGTCATCGGGCCGAACACGACGTTCCTGCGCTACATCGACCAGGTGCTCCCCGCGCTCGGCGAGAGCGAGGTCGTGCTGAGCAGCATCGGCGCGCTCTACCCGGGTGTGACCGCGACCGACGCGGAGACGCCCGAGGCGGCCGCCATCAAGGGCGACGCCCGGATGGCGCGGGTGCTCGCCGCCGCGCTGGACGGCCTCCGGCAGCTGCCGGAGGCATCATGGACCATCACCGTGGGCAGGACGTCGCCCTACCGGGAGGAGCTCCACATCAGCCGGGCCCTCTGCGAGCGGGCCCACGCTGCCGCGCGCAGGACCGGTGAACCCCACAACGCGGCCCGACCCGCCCTGGTCGAGCGGCTCTCCTCGGAGCTGGCCCTGCGGATCGCCAGGGACCGGGGCGGGGACATGGACCTGGACGCCGTAGCGGACCTCGCCGACGCGCTCGTCGACGAGCCCGAGTTCCAGACCCTGGCCGGGAAGCTGTGGCCGCTGCTGAGCCCGGAACAGTTGCTCACGGCCCTGTTCGGCTCCCCGGAGCTGCTGACGAGGGCCATGCCGGACTTCTCCGAGGCCGAGCGCGCCGCACTACTGTGCCGACACCCGAGCCGGGACCAGGAGGCCGCCCCCTGGACCACCGCCGACGTCCCGCTGCTCGACGAGGCCGCCGAACTGCTCGGCCCGCTTCCCGGCGGCAGCCCGTCCCGCCAGGCCGAAGCCGCCGCCAGGGCCGAGGACCTGGAGTTCGCGAAGGTCGTCCTCGAGGACTTCGGCGAGGGGCTGGTCGAGATCGACGCGGAGATGCTGACGCGCCAGTACCGCGGCGAGGAGGCGCTCCGCCCCCTGGCCGAGCGCGCGACCGAGGACCGGACCTGGGGCTTCGGGCACGTGATCGTGGACGAGGCGCAGGAACTGTCCCCCATGGCCTGGCGGCTGCTGGCCCGCCGCTGCCCCGGCCGTTCCATGACGATCGTGGGCGACCTGGCGCAGACCGGCGCGCCGGCCGGACTGAGCTCCTGGAGCGAGGCGCTCGACGAGTACACGGCGGGACGCTGGCGCACGGTGGAACTCACCATCAACTACCGGACCCCGGCCGAGATCATGCGAGTCACCGAGGGCGTCCTGCGGGCGGTGAACCCGGCGCTCACCGCCCCGAGCGCGGTGCGCAGCGGCGGGATCCGTCCGTGGAGCCTGCGGATCCCCGAAGAGGACCGGGGACCGGCACTGCGCGCTGCCGTCAGGAAGGAGATCGCGGCGCTGGACGGCGGCCGGATGGCGATCATCCACGCCCTGGCATTCCAGGCCGAACTGAGCGCCGGGCTGGCCGACTTGGACGGCGTCGCGGTCACTGACGGGCCATCGGCACTGGACTCGCCCGTCGTCCTGATGACAGCCGCCCAGGCGAAGGGGCTTGAGTTCGACGTGGTCCTCGTCGTGGAGCCCACGGAGATCCTCGCGGCGCACTCCCACGGCGTGAACGACCTCTATGTCGCGCTGACGCGCGCGACGAAGAGCCTCGGGGTCATCCACAGCCGGGAGCTGCCGGAGATGCTGGAGGGCCTGGACCCCCGCTGACCGCGGGGTGGGTGCGGGTCGAGGACGGACGCACCCTCACACCCTTTCAGTCCTCGGCGAGGCGCCGCGGCGAGGAACCACGGCCGGAAGTCAGCGGAGCACCGCCTCCAGGAGGTCGCCGCCGAGCCGGGCCGAGCCGGCGAGGTCGAGCTGGTAGAGGACGTACCGCCCGCGGCGGTGGGTGGTGAGCAGTCCGGCCTTGCGCAGGACCGCGAGGTGGCGGGAGACCTCGGGGGCGGTGAGCTCCCAGGCGGCGGCGAGTTCGCCGGTCGTGTGCGGCCCGCGCGCCATCG
This sequence comes from Kitasatospora sp. NPDC024654, assembly GCF_055559155.1. Classification (NCBI taxonomy): domain Bacteria; kingdom Bacillati; phylum Actinomycetota; class Actinomycetes; order Kitasatosporales; family Streptomycetaceae; genus Kitasatospora; species Kitasatospora sp. NPDC024654. The sequence continues at coordinate 26,284 of NZ_JBVHLF010000077.1, read as the reverse complement.
TGCGGGCGAGCCGGAGCCGGACCGGGTGGGCCAGTGCCTCCAGCCGGCGCTGGACCAGCGCCAACGAGACCGGCTCCGGCGTCCCGTCCTCGGCCACCGGGTACTGCACGACCGGACGCAGGCCGCGGGTGTGCACCACCACCAGGTGCGGGCGGCCGAAGGCGGTGGGAAGGAAGGTGACCCCACCGGCCTCGGTGCCGCTGGTCGCGTTGTCCTGCAGCTTGTCGATCACGATCCGGCGCCGCCCGGGCTCGCTCTCGTCCAGCGTCACCGACGGGGAGACCGCGGCGAGCGCCTCCGGCAGGCCGCGCCGGGCCAGCAGGTCGGCCTTCTGCCGTGCGTCGGCCGCGAGTTGGGGCAGCACCCGGTGCCAGGCCGTGGCGAAGAAGGCGTCCGCGCAGTCCTCCAACAGCCGGCGGACCGCGGCCCGGACGGCCGGTGGGTCGGCGAGCAACCGGTCCGCGAAGGCCGCCTGGCGCGGGCCCCGGGCGAGGGCCAGCTCGCGGGCCCGCTGCTGGGTGACGGGATCCGTCAACGGTGAGCCGCCCCGGAAGCCGAGCCGGTCCGAACCGCAGCTGGTGATCAGCGCGGTGGCGACGTAGGACTCGTCGTCCAGCCGGTCCAGGGCGTCCAGCTCCTCGGCGAGGGTGTGGCCGGGCGTGGCTGGGAGCAGGAAGTCGGAACGGGACGAGCGCCAGAGGAAGTCCGCCTCCAACAGCCGGTCAGCGAGGGATGGTTGGAGCATCTCGGTGGTCGAGGAGGCCCAGCCGTGCAGGGCGGGGTGATGGGCCGGCTCGGCGAGCACGTGCAGCATCGCCGTCAGCTCGGCGAGCGGCGAAAGGGCGAAGCGCACGCGCTCCGCGGGCAGGGCGGTGATGTCGATGGTCAGGCTCACCCGGTTGATCCTGCCAGCCGTCCGGCCGGGCCGGGGCGCGGGTTGACGGCACTCGTCAATCGACGTGCCCGACCGACCGGTCCGGGCGCAGCGTGACGGCCATGAATCCGACACCCCTGAATCCGACACCCATACAGCCGACAGCCATGAAGCCGACAACGGTGAACACGACGGTGACGCAGCCGGCGCGACTGCACCCGGTCCGGCCCGGTACGAGAAGGCGGCGCGGACCGCTCGGCCCGCTGAGCGTCGCGGGCCCGCCGCGGTACGCCGCCGCGCTGCTGGTCGACGCGCTGGGCGCCGGTCTGCTCCGGCCGTTCCTGCTGCTCTACGGCGTGAGCGTGCTCGGACTGCGGCCGGGCGCGGCCGGGCTGGCGATGTCGGCTGGCATGCTGGCCGGTCTGCTGGTGGTGCCACTGACCGGCCGCTGGATCGACCGCGGCGCGCGCGGTTCGGTGGTGGCCGCCACCCTGATGGTCCGGACCGCCGGCTGCGGCCTGCTGCTGGCGAGTGGCGGGCCGGCCGGCTTCACGGCGGCCGCGGTCCTGCTGGGTGTCGGCAGCCAGTCCTTCCCGACCGCGCACGCGGCGACGGTGGCGGAGCTGACGGTGGGGCGGGCCCGGGACACCGCGCTCGCGGCCGGGCGGGCGCTGCGCAACGCGGGGCTGGGCGCCGGGGCGCTGCTCGCCACCGTCGCCCTGACCGGCGGGGCCGGCGCGCTGCGGGCACTGGCCACGCTGACCGCGCTGGCCTGCGCGATGGCCGCGGGCCTGGTCCACTCGCTGCGGGTGACGGCACGTCCGACCGCAGGTCCGGTGGACCGGCACGCTCCGGTCGAGAGCCCCGCCGCCGACCGCGCGCTGCTGCGCCGGATCCGGCTGCTGAGCGCGGCCAACCTCCCGTTCGCGTTCTGCTTCGACGTGTTGGAGGTGGCCCTGCCCGCCCTGCTGGTGACCCGGCTGCACGCCGCGCCCGCCTGGTCGTCCGGGATCTTCGTGGGCAACACCGTGCTGGTGATCGCCGTCCAGCTGGCGGTGGTGCGCCGACTCGCGGGGCGGGCCCGGCGTGCCGCGTTCGGCTGGGCCGGGGTGCTGCTGGCCGGCTCGTACCTGGGGTTCTGGGCGGCGGGGGTGGTCGGTGGGACGGCGGGCGCGGCGGCCGTGGCGGCGGGCGCGCTGCCGTACACGCTCGGGGAGATCCTCTACACCGGGAGCGGCACCGCGCTGGTGGTGGCCGACGCGCCGCCGCGACTGCTGGGGCGGGCGCTGGCCCGCTGGGAGTTCTCCTCCGGGGTCGGGCGCACCCTCGCGCCGGCCACCCTGACCGCGCTGCTGGCGGTCGGGCCCGGAGTGCTCTGGGGTGCGCTGGCCGCCGTCACCCTGCTGGGCGCCGCCGCCGTCGCCCGCTTCGGCCCGGCGTCCTGAGGCCAGGCGCCCGGTCCACGCACGCGGGCCACGCACGCGGACACCCCGGGCGGACACCCCGCGCGGATCCCCTTGATTGACACGCAGGTATTTACCTGCATAACGTGAAGTGTGAGCGCAGAGCTGGACAAGGTCTTCAAGGCGCTGGCCGACCAGACCCGCCGCTACCTGCTGGACCTGCTGCACGAGCAGAACGGGCAGACCCTGGGCGAACTGTGCGCGCGGCTCGCCATGACGCGGCAGTCGGCGAGCCAGCACCTGGCCGTCCTGGAAGCCGCCGACCTGATCAGTACCGTGCGGCGGGGCCGGGAGCGGCTGCACTACCTCAACCCGGTGCCGCTCCAGGAGATCGAGGAGCGGTGGATCGACAAGTTCGAACGCCCGCGGCTGCGCGCGCTCAGCGCCGTGGAACAACGAGCGGAGGAAGCCATGGCCGACAGGCCGACGGTCGTCTATGTCAGCTACGTCCAGAGCACCCCGGAGAAGGTCTGGCAGGCACTGACCGACGCCGAGCTGACCGGCCGGTACTGGGGGCACAGCAACGTCTCGGACTGGCAGGTCGGTTCCACCTGGGAGCACCGACGCACGGACGGCAGCGGGATCGCGGACGTGGTCGGGACGGTACTGGAGAGCGTGCCGCCGACCCGCCTGGTGACCAGCTGGTCGCCGCCCGGCGGCGAGGGAGCCACCCCCTCCCGGGTGACCTTCACCATCGAGCGGTACCACGACATCGTCCGGCTCACGGTGACCCACGAGGACCTGGCCGACGCGACCGAGCGGGCGGACGCGGCCGCCGGCTGGTCGGCGGTGCTGTCCAACCTCAAGACCTTCGTCGAGACCGGGAGGCCGCTCCCGCAGGAACCGTGGCTGGTGCCACGACACTGACCCAGGGGTGTATAGGGGTGGTCGGGCCGACCGCCCCTATACACCCCTAGCGCGGAACCGTGCCAACCGCCCGGGACCGACTGGCGCCTGACGCCACATTTGTAAGCTAAGCTCCCGCCTGACACTGCATCCGGATGATCCTTTCAAGGGTCGATCCCGCGTACGGGAACCGCATGTCAGGTACCTGACCATGGGTCTCCGGGCCTGCCCTCGGACCGCGCGGCGTCGCCGCAGCACCCGCCCAACGCACCGAGTCCCCGCCCGGTCCGCTCCCCCGTCGGACCGAGATCGCAGCCAAGGCACCTACATGACAGACCGTCAGCTGACTCGAACAGCCAGGCCCCTCCGCACCACGGCCGCACCAGGCGATCCGGCTGAGCCGGAGGGCCGGGCCAGGTGAGAATCACCCGGAAACTCACCCTCCTCGCCACCATCCCACTCGTCGCGGTACTGGCCTTCGCCGCGCTGGCCCTGCGCACCACCGCGGGCCAAGCCCTCGACGCCGCCCGGCTGAGGGCCCTGGTGGCCCTCGGTGCCCAGGCCGGTGAACTGGCCCACCAGCTCCAGAACGAGCGCACCGACGCCGCGCTGGTGCTCTCCACCGACCCGGCCGACAGCGCCACCCCCACCGCCGCCTATCTTGCGCAGATCCGCAGCACCGACCAGGACATCACGACCTACCACCGGCTGCGCGAGCACCTGGCGAAGCTGTCCGGCGACACCAACGGCATGTTGCAGACCACCGACCAGGAGCTCGCCCAACTCCCGGCGCTGCGCAAACAGGTGGAGTCCAGCCCCAGCGCCGAGCTGTCCGCCACCACCTTCCAGTACCGGATCCTGGTCGCCGACCTGCTCGGCTACCGCGGTGACACCGCCGAGGCCGGCCGGGCCGACGCCGCCGTCGCGGCCCGGATCAACAGCTCGGTCGCCCTCTCCCAGGCCGCCGAGTACGCCAGCGAGCAGGAGCTGGCCGTGCTGCGCGCACAGGCCGCCGGCGGGCTCACACCGGCCGCCCAGGACAACATCGCCGCCGCGCGGACCGGCTACACCGAGGCCGTGCTGGACTTCGACCGCACCGCCGACCCCGACTGGCAGTCCTGGCTGGACCAGAACCTGGCCGGCGACCTGGTGATCGACGCCGGCCGGTTGGAGGACGACGTCGCCCGGGCCCGCCCCGGTGACCCGCTGCCCGCGACGGACGCCTGGACGGCCGCGATGAACGACCGGGTCGACCGGTTGCAGCAGGTCGACCAGCGGATCGACGCCTCGATCCTGACCGAGGTCACCCAGGTCCGCGACCAGCAGCGGATGTGGACCCTGGGCGAGAGCCTGGCCGTGCTGTTCTCGGTGATCGCCGTGGTGGTGCTGGCGATCCGGCTGGGCCGTCCGATGATCCGCGAGCTGCGCCGGCTGCGGGACGCCGCGCACGCCGTGGCGCACGAGCGGTTGCCCGCCGCGGTCACCGCGCTGACCGCCCGTGGGGCGCTCGGCACGGCCACCCCCGCGGAGTTCGCCGCGGCGGCGGGCGACCCGGTGCGGGTGCGCGGACGGGACGAGATCGCCGAGGTCGGCGCGGCGTTCAACACGGTCAGCCGGGAGGCGGTCCGGATCGCCGCCGAACAGGCCGCCATGCGCGACCGGCTGGGCACCGTGCTGGTCGGTCTGGCCCGCCGTGGCGAGCGGCTCACCGGCGCACTGATCAAGGCGCTGGACGCCGCCGAGCGCGACGAGCACGACCCGGCCAGGCTGGAGCGGCTGTTCGCGCTGGACCACCTGGCCAGCCGGATGGGTCGCAACAACCACAGCCTGCTGGTGCTGGGCGGCGAGGCCTCGGCGCGGGTGCGCGGCCAGGACGCCCCGGTCGAGGACGTGCTGCGGGCCGCGATGGGCCAGATCGAGCGCTACACCCGGGTCGACTTCGGCACCTTCGACCCGGGCGTGCTGATCTCGGCCAAGGCGGTGGACCACCTGGTGCACCTCTTCGCCGAGCTGCTCGACAACGCCACCGCCTACTCCAGGCCGGAGCACCAGGTCACCGTGGAGGCCCGGTTGGTGGCCGACCGGGTCGCGGTGCTGGTCTGCGACCGGGGCATCGGCCTGTCGGACGACCAGTGGCAGCAGGTCAACGAACGGCTGGCCAGCCCGCCGCCGGTGGAGGTCACCGGAGTGCGCGCGATGGGCCTCGCCGTGGTCGGCCAGCTCGCCTCCTGGTACCGGATCAGGGTCGAGCTGCGGCCTCGCCCGAACGGCGGCACGATCGCCGAAGTCACGCTGCCGGCAGGGGTGTTCAGCATCGCGACGGACGCTCCCGGACAGCCGGCGGAGCCGGCCCCGGCCCTCCCCGCAACACCCGCCGCGGTCCGGACGCCCACGCGCCCCGCCGGGCCGGTCGGCACCACCACCGCCGGCCTCCCCCGTCGCCGCCAGCGCGCCGCCGAGCCCGCGATCCAAAGCGCGGTGCCCCACACCGCACCGGCACCCGACACCGCGCCGGCCCCCGAGGAGCGTCGCGACCCCGCCCGGGTCTCCGCCGCGATGGCCGCCTACGCCCGCGGCATCGGGGCCAGCCGCACCGGGCGCCCCGCCCCCACCTCCGTCCTGTCCGACCCCGAACCGAAGGAACACCCGTGACCAGCGCCTCCACCCCCGACCTCGACTGGCTGCTGAACGACTTCGCGGCCCGCGTGCCGGAGATCACCCACGCGGTGGCGGTCTCCGCAGACGGCCTGCTGATCGCCGCCACCCGCGACGTCGAGCCCGAGCGCGGCGACCAGCTGGCGGCGATCGCCTCCGGACTGGTCAGCCTGCTGGCCGGCGCCGGGCGACTACTGGAGGCGGAGCCGGTGATCAGCAACCTGACCGAGCTGCAGGGCGGCTTCCTCTTCTCGATGGCGGTCAGCAGCGGCGCCTCGCTCCTGGTGCTGGCCACCAAGGCCTGCGACATCGGCCAGGTCTCCTACGAGATGGCAGAGTTGATCAACCAGGTGGGCCCGGCGCTCGCCCCGGCCGCCCGCGCGCTGCTGCTGAACTCCGAAGCCGCCACCGCTTCCTGAGCGCCGCCCTCACCAACTCTCCTGGAGCTCCCATGACTTCGGCAAGCCTCGCCCGGGCCGCCGGACCACTGCTGCTCGCCACCGCGCTCTGCGCCACCGGCTGCTCGGCCGGCGGCGGCTCCGCCGCCGCCGACGTCCCGGTGAAGATCGGCCTGCTCGCCTCGCTCACCGGCACCTACCAGTCCGTCGGCACCGACCTGCGCGACGGCTTCCAGCTCTACCTGGACACCCACGGCGGCAAGCTCGGCGGTCGCACTGTCGACCTGCTGGTGGCCGACGAGGGCAACGGCGCGTCCACCGCGCTGCCGGCCGCCACCAAACTGGTGGAGCAGGACAAGATCCTGGCCCTGACCGGCATCGTCGGGGCCGACTCGGTGGCCGCGGTCACCCCGCTGCTCACCCAGAACCGGATCCCGCTGATCAGCTCCAACGGCCGTCCGGTGGTCAAGGACGTCAGCCGGCAGTGGAGCACCAGCTTCCTCTCCAACGAGCCGGGCGCCGCGATCGCGCAGTACGTCAAGGACACCGTCTCCGGCCCGGTCTTCGCGATCGGCCCGGACTACCAGGGCGGTTGGGACGAACTCCAGGGCTTCACCGACGCGTTCACCAAGGACGGCGGCCAACTCGCCAACCCCGGCGGCAAGACGCTCTTCACGCCGTTCCCGCAGACCACCGACTTCACCCCGTACCTCAACCAGATCAAGAACTCCCATGCCAAGGCGGTCTACTGCTTCTACGCGGGCGAGGCGGCGGTGGACTTCGTCAAGCAGTACGCCCAGTCGGAGGTCAAGGACGTCCCGCTCTACGCGGCCGGGTTCCTCACCGAGGGCGGCGTGCTGAACGCCCAGGGCGACGCGGCGAAGGGGATCCGATCCGTCCTCAACTACGCGCCCGACCTGGACAACGCGACCAACCGGGCGTTCGTCGCCGCCTGGCAGGCCAAGCACCCCGGCCCTCCCACCACCTACGCGATGGCCTCGTACGACGCGGCGGCCGTGCTGGACAAGGCGATCGCGGCGGCCGGCAGCGACCTGACCCCGGACACCCTCAACACCGCGATCGGCGGGCTGGGCCAGATCGACAGTCCGCGCGGCGCCTGGCAGTTCGGCCGGACCACGCACTCGCCGGTGCAGAAGTGGTACCTGCGCCAGGTGCAGAGCGATGGGCGGGCGCTGTCCAACCTGACCGTCCAGGACCTGGCCACCATCGGGAACTGACGGTACGACGGAGCACGGCGGGGGCGCCCGGGGGCCGGTTCGACGCGTCCCAGACCCCGGCCGTGGACGGGGCGGCCTTCGGGCCGCCGCTCCTCGTCGCGGCGACCGGCCTCACCCCGACCAGCCGGCGGGCTGCCCCTGCCGCTCCCGATCCGGAGGTTCCCCGTTGACCGCCACCCAGTACGCCTTCGACAACCGCGCCGCCGACGCCGAGGCCCAACTCGCCGTCCTGGAGACCTACCTGGACCCGGTCACCACCCGCCGACTGGACCACCTGGGCGTGCCCGCGGGCGCCCACTGCTGGGAGGTCGGCGCCGGCGGCGGCTCGATCGCGCGGCTGCTCGCCGAGCGGGTGGGCCCGAGTGGCCGGGTGGTCGCCGGCGACCTCGACCGGACCCGGTTCCGGGGCGCGGCCCCGCGGCTGGCACCGCTCCACCACGACGTGCGGAGCGAGCAGCCGCCGGGCGGCTTCGACCTGATCCACGCCCGGCTGCTCCTGCTCCACCTGCCCGAGCGGGACCGGGTGCTGGCCACCCTGGCCGGCGCGCTGCGCCCGGGCGGAGTGCTACTGGTGGAGGAGTTCGACCACAGCCCGCTGCGGGTGCTGGCCGGCGCCGAACCCGCCGAGCGCGCGCTCTTCGCCCGGGTGATCGAGGGCGTGCTGGCCGCGCTCACCGAGCGCGGCGCCGACCTGCACTGAGCCGACCGGGCGTACTCGGCGATGGTGGCGGCGGGCCTGACCGAGGTCCGCACCACCACGCACGCCGAGAGCTGGACGGGCGACGGCGGTGCCCGGCTGCACGAGATCAACTCGCGTCAGCTGGCCGACCGGCTGCTGGCCGGCGGGCTGACCGAGGACGAGCTGGACCGGTTCCGCGCGCTGGTCCGCCGCCCGGAGTTCGCCGCGCTCTCCTACACCCTGGTCTCGGTCTCCGGTCGCCGCCCGCACTGAGTCCGGCGCCGTTCGTAGGCGGGGCCGGGCCGCTGGGCGATAGTGGCGGTGTTCCCCGGTCGGTCCTCGCGGCCGACCGTCCCCGCCACGGAAGGACTCAGATGACCGAGCTGCCCCCGGAGCCGTTTCAGCCGCTCGACGAGGACTGGGAGCGGGCGCTGGCGGTGGTCGCCCACCCCGACGACCTGGAGTACGGCGCGGCGGCCGCCGTCGCCCGCTGGACCGACCGGGGCAAGAGCGTGGTCTACGCCATGGTGAGCAGCGGCGAGGCCGGGATCGACTCGCTCGACCCGGGAGAGTGCCGGCCGGTCCGGGAGACCGAGCAGGTCGCCGCGGCCGGGCTGGTCGGGGTGCACACCGTGGAGTTCCTCGGCCATCCGGACGGCATGCTGGAGTACGGGCTGCCGCTGCGTCGGGACATCGCCCGGCTGGTCCGCCGCCACCGCCCGGAGATCGTGATCACCACCAACTTCCGGGACAGCTACGGCGGGGTCCTCCCCAACCAGGCCGACCACATCGCGGTCGGCCGGGCCGCCCTGGACGCGGTGCGGGACGCCGGCAACCGCTGGGTCTTCCGCGAGCTGACCGCCGAGGGGTACCAGCCGTGGAACGGCGTGCGGCAGCTCTGGGCGGCCGGCTCGCCGCTGGCGCGGCACGCCGTGGACACCACCGACTACTTCGAGGTCGGGCTGGCCTCGCTGCAGGCGCACCAGGCCTACCTGGCGGCGCTGGAGGGGGACATGGCGGACGCTCAGGGCTTCCTGGAGAGGGCGGGCCGGGCCGCCGGCACCCGGCTCGGGGTCCGCTTCGCCGCCGCCTTCGAGGTGATCACCCTGCGCCCGTAGTCGGGCACGGGGTGAGCTGCGTCTCACGCCGCCGCCGCCCCCTTGCTATGCAACTTGTTGCATAGCAAGCTGGGCCCATGGCCCTTGAGCACGCGATCCTCGTCTCCCTGCTGGAGCAACCCGGCTCCGGCTACGAGCTGGCGCGCCGCTTCGAGCGCTCGATCGGCCGCTTCTGGACCGCCACCCACCAGCAGATCTACCGGGTACTCGGGCGGATGGAGACCGACGGCCGGCTGGCCGTGGAACTGGTCCCGCAGAGCGGCCGGCCGGACAAGAAGCTCTACTCGGTCGCCGAACCCGGCCGGGCCGCGCTCGCCGCCTGGCTGCGGCAGCCGGTCGAACCGGAGACCGTGCGGCACGAGATGGCGGTGCGGATCCGGGCCGCCGCCTTCGACGATCCGGCCGCGCTGGTCCCCGAGGTCGAGCGCCACCGGTCCGCACACGCCGAGCTGCTCGACCGCTATCTCACCGGCGAGCAGCGGGACTTCCCCGACCTCGACGCGCTCGACACCCAACAGCAGCTCCAGCACGTGGTGTTGCGCGGCGGTATCGAGTTCGAGCGGATGACGCTGGCCTGGCTGGACGACGTGCTCGCCACCCTGCACCGCCTCAGCAACTGACCCTCACCCCAGACCCCTTGGATGTCCGATGGCCGACGCCCTGCTGTTCAACCCGCGCAGCTACGACCCCGCCCAGTTCGACGAGCCGACCCGGCGACTGCTCCGGGCCACCGTCGACTGGTTCGAGACCCGCGGCAAGAAGGCGCTGATCGACACCTACATCGACCGTGCCTGGTACGCCGACTTCCTCGAGTTCGCCGCCAAGGAGGGCCTGTTCGCCGCCTTCCTGACCCCGGCCGAGCAGGCCGCGGGCGATGACGCCAAGCGCTGGGACACCGCCCGGATCGCCGCGCTCAACGAGATCCTCGGCTTCTACGGTCTGGGCTACTGGTACACCTGGCAGGTCACCATCCTCGGCCTCGGCCCGGTCTGGCAGAGCGAGAACGAGGCCCTGCGGGCCCGCGCCGCCCAGCTGTTGACCGAGGGTCAGGTGATGGCCTTCGGTCTCTCCGAGCGGACCCACGGCGCCGACATCTACTCCACCGACCTGATCCTCACCCCGGACGGCGAGGGCGGCTTCCGGGCCAACGGCTCCAAGTACTACATCGGCAACGGCAACGTGGCCGGCCTGGTCTCGGTGTTCGGCCGCCGCTCCGACGTCGAGGGGCCGGAGGGCTACGTCTTCTTCGCCGCCGACAGCCGTCACCCGGCCTACCACCTGGTCAAGAACGTGGTGAACGCGCAGATGTACGTCAGCGAGTTCCGTCTGGAGGACTACCCGGTCTCCGCCGCGGACGTGCTGCACACCGGCAAGGCCGCCTTCGACGCCGCGCTGAACACCGTCAACGTCGGCAAGTTCAACCTCTGCACCGCCTCGATCGGCATCTGCGAGCACGCGATGTACGAGGCCGTCACGCACGCCCACAACCGGGTGCTCTACGGCCGGAAGGTCACCGACTTCCCCCACGTGCGACGGGAGTTGACCGACGCCTACGCGCGCCTGGTGGCGATGAAGCTGTTCAGCGCCCGCGCGGTGGACTACTTCCGCACCGCCTCCCCCGAGGACCGCCGCTACCTGCTCTTCAACCCGATGACCAAGATGAAGGTCACCACCGAGGGCGAGAAGGTCATCGACCTGATGTGGGACGTCATCGCGGCCAAGGGCTTCGAGGCGGACACCTACTTCGACAAGGCCGCCCGCGACATCCGCGGCCTGCCCAAGCTGGAGGGGACGGTGCACGTCAACCTGGCGCTGATCCTCAAGTTCATGGGCAACTACCTGTTCAACCCGGCCGAGTACCCGGCGGTGCCGACCCGCGACGACGCCGCGGACGACACCTTCCTGTTCCAGCAGGGTCCGGCCCGCGGCCTCGGCGCGATCCGCTTCCACGACTGGCGCGGCGCCTACGACCGGCACGCCCAGGTGCCGAACGTGGCCCGGTTCCGCGAGCAGGCCGACGGCCTGTGCGCGCTGCTCGCCGCGCACGCGCCGGACCAGGCGCAGCAGCAGGACCTGGACTTCCTGCTGGAGATCGGTCAGCTCTTCGCGCTCGTGGTCTACGGCCACCTGGTGCTGGAGCAGGCCGAGTTGACCGGTCTGGACGGCGACCTGCTGGACCAGATCTTCGACGTGCTGGTCCGTGACTTCTCCGCGCACGCCACCGAGCTGCACGGCAAGACCTCGACCACCGAGGAGCAGGCCGCCTGGGCGCTGGCACACGTGCGGCGGCCGGTGGCCGACGCCGAGCGCACCGCGCGGGTCTGGGCGCAGGTCGAGGCGCTCTCCGGCGCGTACGAGATGCGGCCGTAGGGTCCGCCACCCGCCGCTCCCCGGCAACGGGCCCCCGAGCGGGCCGGGTTCCGCCCGCCGGGGGGCGGACGGGACCCGGCCGACCGGTCAGCAGTGCGGCGCGCTGCCGCAGCGGTCCGGGTCGAAGCCCGGTCCGTACCGCCGGGCCACGGGCTGCCGGGCGACCGGCCCGGCTACCGGCGTGCGCGGCGCCGGGCCGGTCGCCAGCCGGACCACGATGGCGTCCAGGATCGGGCGCGGGTCGGCGCCCAGGGTGTCGTTGAAGGCGGCGGAGAAGACCAGCCGGTGCCCGCCCGGATCGGTGACGTATCCCGCCAGCGCGTACACGCCGGTCATCGAGCCGGTCTTGGCGTGCACGTTGCCGGCGGCGGCGGTGCCGGTCATCCGGTCGGCCAGGGTGCCGCCGACCGGCTCCGGGACGCCGGCCACCGGCAGCGCGTCGTACCAGGCGGCGAACCACGGCTCCGACTGCGCCGAGCGCAGCAGCGTGGCCATCTGACGGACGGTCACCGCGTTGTAGCGGGTCAGCCCGGAGCCGTCGCGCTGGCGCATCGCGTTCGGCGCGATGCCCAGGCCGTGCAGGTAGTCGGCGACCGCTTGCAGACCGTTCTGCCAACTGCCCAGGCCCCGCGCGTGGTAGCCCAGCTCCTTGGCCAGGTGCTCGGCGATCCCGTTGTTGCTCTCCTTCAGCAGCGGCGCCAGCAACTCCCCCAGCGTGGCCGAGGAGTGCGAGGCGACCACCGTGGCACCGGCCGCGGTCGCCCGCTCGGCGGTCGGCCGGTCCACGGTGACGCCGTGCCGGGCGAGGTCCGCCCGGAAGACCGCCGCCGCGTAGCCCGCCGGGTCGTCCACGGTGACCAGTTGCTGCTGCGGCGCGCCGCCGGCCGGGACCGTGCCGCTCAGGTCGACTTCGTTGCCACCGGGTCGGCGCTGCACCGAGATTGTCGTCTCGCTGCCCGAACTCCCGGTTTCCAACTGCCCGTTGAGGTGGATCGGGGCGTCCGGTGGGCTGATCCGGACGGTGGCCGGGCGGCCCGCGCCGGCGGCCGGGGTGATGGTGAGCAGTGCGGTGCCGAGGTCGTCGTCCGGCGTCGGCGCGAGGGTGAGCGCGGAGATCTGCGGCGCGTAGTAGTCCGACAGGTCGTCCCAGGCCCAGCCGGTGCCGAGCCGCTCGGCGTCGTACCGGGTGTCGTCGGCGACCAGCGCGCCGGTCACCTCGCGCACTCCGGCGTCGGCGACCTGCCGGGCGAGCCCGTCCAGGTCGCCCGGTTGCAGGCTGAAGTCGCCGCCGCCACGCAGCACCAGGTCACCGTCCAGTACCCCGCCCCGCAGCTCCCCCGCGCGCAGCACGTCGGTGCCGAAGCGGTGGTCTGCGCCCAGGGCGTGGGTGGCCGCGGCGGAGGTGACCAGTTTCAGGGTGGAGGCGGGCAGCAGCAGGCCGTCCGCCTGGTGCTGGTAGCGGGTCTCGCCGGTGCTCGCGTCCTGGACCAGGACGCCGGCCTGCGCGCCGGCCAGCCGCGGATCGGTCAGCAGGGCGTCCAGGTCCGCGCCGAGTGCGGAGTCGGTGGCGGGCCGCAGGGTGGCGCCGGTGGGCCGGTCGGCCCGGGCCATGCCGAGCAGGCCGGCCAGCAGGCTCGCGGCGGCCAGCGGGATCACCAGACGATGACGGAATCGGGTCACGGCTCCTCCAGAGCGGAGATGGTCACGCTTCGGAGGCTAACGAGCACGTTCCGCCCGCCCCGGGTTCCGCCGCGCCGGCAGCCGGGCGATCCCGGGCCGATCCGGACGGCCCGCGGCCGGCCGCGCCGCGCGAGGCGGGGCGACCGGCCGGGAGGGAGGAGCGTGGTCAGGCGTGTGGCGCGGGACGGTGGTGGCGGGCGTTCCAGTTCCCGATCATCCGGGCCGCCAGGCCCAGCATCGCGATCACGGTGATCCCCCAGAACACCGCGAAGGCCACCACCACGCCCTTGGTCTGGATCTGCGCACCCGCCAACCCGAGTCCGAGCGAGGCCCAGAACCAGTAGAAGACCGTGGAGATCCGGAGGTTGTACAGCCCCTCCAGGGCCCGGCGCAGCAGCCCGGGCTTCTTGGCGGGCGGGGTCCCCGCAACGGCGGTGGCGGCCTCGTGCCGCGGCTCCGTCGCGACCGCCGGGACGGCTCGCTCGCCTTCGTTTCTCGGTTGCATCGCGGCCTCCTCCAGGATCGGGCCGGCGGTGCCGGCACGACACGCGTGTTTCCATCCTGCCTCCGCCCGGCGCCGTCCGCAGTCCGTGCCCAGCCCGGAATCGCGCGGTCGGTCGGTGCGCGAATCGGCTAGGGTCCCACTTCGATCGAACGGATGCGCGACAGCGCGAGGGTGGGGAACCGACAGCATGAGCACGCACGACGAGCAGCAGCACGCCCCGGAGCCGGTCGACGCCGAACCGGCGGCGGGGCGGACCACCGGGACCACGGCCGCCGCTACGGCGGACCCGCGAGCCGACGACCGCCCGGCCGACCCCTGGGCCCCGCCCGGCCCCGACGCCCCGCCGGTCGACCGCCCGGCCCCAGCCCCCGGCCAACCGCCGTACGGCGCACCACCGTTCGCCGGCCAGCCGTACGGTCCCTTCGGTCACCCGTTCGCGCCCGAGCAGCCGAGCCACACCGGCGTCAACGGCCTGGCGATCACCTCCCTGGTCACCGGCCTGACCTGCTGCCTCTGGCCGGCCGCGCTCGGCTTCGGGATCGCCGCCCTGGTCCAGCTCTCCAAGCGCCGCCAGCGCGGCCGCGCGCTGGCGGTGGCGGGCGTGGTCCTCGGCGGGCTCGGCCTGCTGGCCGGCGTGGGCGGGGGCGTCGCCCTGTACGTCGCGGGCAAGGACGTGCCCGCGGGGAGCATCGCGATGAGCCGGGCCCAGCCGGGCGACTGCTTCAACCGCCTCTCCGGCCGGTTCGCCAACCGTCTCCAGCTGGTCCCGTGCACCACTCCACACCAGGACGAGGCGATCACCGTCGTCCAGCTGTCGGACCCGGCGTTCCCCGGCCGGAGCGCCGCGTCCGCCGAGGTCCGGCAGAGCTGTGCCGGCTCCGCCGAGACGTACGTCCGGGACCTCTGGACCGTCCCGCGCTCGGTGCGCACCAGTTACCTCTACCCGGGCACCCCGCTCGAATGGGACGCCAACGACCACACGGGCCTCTGCCTGCTGGAGGACCGCGACGGCAAGCTCTCCCGGCAGTTGCGCCTCGACACCGACAGCCTGACCCCCGACCAGGTCGACTTCCTCGCCGCCGTCGGCCCGCTCGACCTGGCCACCCGCGACCGCCCGGCCGACCTGTCCGGGGCGACCCCGGACGAGCTGACCGAGTGGGCGCAGTCCTACCTGACCGGCCTGGAGGAGGCCGAGACCGGGCTGGACAAGCCGGGCTGGCCGGACGCCGCCAAGACGCAGATCGCCGCCCTGGTCACCGAGTTGCGCGCCGAGGGGCCCACCTGGAGGCGGGTCACCCCCGGAGCGGCGGGGCCGGTCGATCCCGACCAGCTCGACTCGGCGCTCGCCCTCAGCTCGCAGCAGCAGGAGAGCGCCGCCCGGGCCGCCCTCGGCCTCACCGCCCAGCCCGCCTACGAGGTCCCCGACCCCAGGCCGCCGGCCCGGCCTCGGCCGTCAGCGCGTGACGGCCGGCGGGGTGAAGGCGAAGCCGAGCCGGCGTACCCGGTGGTCGAAGCTGGACGGCACCAGTTCGGGTCCGCCCACCGAGTGCAGGTCGGGCAGCCGGGTGAACAGCTCCCGGTAGAGCGCCTTCATCTCCTGCCGGGCCAGGTGCGCGCCGAGGCAGAAGTGCGGGCCGCCCCCGCCGAAGCCCAGGTGCGGGTTGGGCCGCCGGGTGATGTCGAAGACGTCCGGGTCAGTGAAGACGGCCTCGTCACGGTTGGCGGAGCCGTAGAAGAGCACCACCTTCTCGCCGGGCAGCAGCCGCACCCCGCCCAGCTCCTGCTCGGTGGCGACGGTCCGGCGGAACTGGATGATCGGGGTCGCGTAGCGGACGATCTCGTCCACGGCGCCGTCCAGGTGCTGGTCGAGGTCGCCGAGGAGCAGCGCCCGCTGCTCGGGGTGGCCGGTCAGCAGGTGCAGCCCGTGCGCCAGCGCGTTGCGGGTGGTCTCCACGCCGGCCACCAGCAGCAGCGAGAAGAAGGCGCCCAGCTCCCGCCCGGTCAGCCGCCGGCCGTCCAGGTCGGCGGTGACCAGGGCGGAGATCAGGTCGTCGGCGGGCCGCCGGCGGCGCTCGCGGCCGAGCCCGACCACCATCGCCTGCATCCGGGCCAGCGCCCGCAGTCCGCGCCCCGGGATCCGGATCCGCCGGTGCAACGGCCGCCGCACCCCGGTGTGCTCCGAGGCGTCGTTGACCTCGCGCAGGATCGCCGGGCGGCGCTCCGGCGGAATGCCCATCAGGTTGCAGATCACCTGGAACGGCAGCTCGGCGGCGACCGAGCCGACGAAGTCCGCCGGCCGGTGCGCGATCAGCTCGTCCACGACGGTGGCCGCCACCCGTCGGATGTCCTCCTCCACCCGGGCGACCAGGCGCGGGGTGAAGGCCCGCGAGACGATCCGGCGCAACTGGGCGTGGCGCGGGTCGTCCAGGTTGACCATCGAGTCGCCGAACAGGACCCGCACCCAGCGCGCCGGCTCCGGCGTGGTGACGCCCGGCCCGCTCAGGAAGGCCCGCGGGTCGCGGCTGGCGGCCACCACGTCGGCGTGCCGGACCAGTGCGTGGAACCCGCGCTCGGCGCGGAACCGGGAGGCGGGCCGCTCGACGAAGTACACCGCGCCGCCGAGTCCGCGCAGCCGCCGGAACGCCGCGGCCTGCTCCGCCGCCGGCAGCCGCCAGAACGACGGATCCGCCAGGTCCACCCCGACCGCCGGCTCGAGCGTCCGGCCCACCGCGGCCGCCGCACCCATCGCGCCACCTCCCGGTTCGCCCGCGCCGTTCGGGGCAGGGACGGGAATTGTTATCCAGGAGCGGGATCACGGTGTCAAATCGGCGTTTTCCCGGAAATCTGACAACCATTCCGTGAGAAAGCCGATCGGCGGCCGGGCAGGAGCTGCCGGCCGCCGATCGGCGCGTGACCCGCTCACGCCTCCAGCTGGTACTCCGTGGTGACCCGGAGCGCCTGCGTGATCGCGTCCAGCAGGATCGAGCAGGCCGTCTCGACGGTCTCGGCGGTGACGTTCAGCGGGGGCATCAGCCGCACCACCGCGTCGTCCCGGCCGCCGACCTCGACGATCAACCCCTGGCGCAGCGCTCTGGCCTGGACCGCCGCCGCCACCGAACCCGCCGGCTCGCCGGTCTCGGGATTCGTGAACTCCACGCCCCACATCAGGCCCCGGCCGCGCACCTCGGCCACCCACGGGTGGTCCGCCAGCCCCGCGAGCCGGTCCGCGATCTGCTCGCCACGGCGGACCACGTTGCCGAGCACGTCGTCCCGGCGGATGATCCGGATCGCCTCCACCCCTGCGGCGAAGGCCAGTTGGTTGCCCCGGAAGGTTCCGGTGTGGGCACCTGGCGCCCAGGTGTCCAGCTTCGCGTCGTACAGGATGACGGCGACCGGAGCACCGATACCGCTCAGCGCCTTGGACGCGACGATGACGTCGGGCTCGATGCCGTACTGCTCGAAGGCGAACCAGGTGCCGGTCCGACCGCAGCCGGTCTGCACCTCGTCGACGACCAGCGGGATGCCGAGTTCCAGGGTCAGCGCGCGGACCCGCCGGACGAACTCCCGGGTGCCGGGCACGATGCCGCCCTCGCCCTGCACCATCTCCAGGACCACCGCGGCCGGCAGCGGCACCCCGCCGTTGCCGTCGCGCAACGACCGTTCGAGGTAGCCCGCGCAGTTGGTCTCGCAGCTGGCCGGGGTCAGGCCGATCGGGCAACGGGTGCAGTAGGAGTACGGGAAGAAGTGCACCCCGGGCATGCCGTTGGGCACCGGGCGCTTCTGCGAGACCAGCCCGGTGAGCGCCATCGCGGCATGCGAACTGCCGTGGAAGCCGCCCTGGAAGGAGATCACGTCCCCGCGCCCGGTGGCGGTCTTGCAGAGCTTGAGGGCGGCGTCGACGGCGTTGGCACCGGTCGGACCACAGAAGTGGATCTTCATGCGGTCCCGCAGGTGCGGGTCCAGCATGGAGAGCTGGGCCTCGGTGAAGGCGTCCTTGACCGGGGTGGGGAAGTCGAGTCCGTGGGTGAGGCGGCCGAGCTGCGCGGTCACGGCCGCCACCAGCTCGGGGTGGTTGTGGCCGAGCGAGAGCACCCCCGCGCCGGCCAGGAAGTCGATGAAGACGTTGCCGTCCACGTCCCGGACCAGGCTGCCGGACGCCTCGGCGATGGCGATCGGCAGCCGCCGGGGGTAGCTGCGGGCGTTGGACTCGTGGCGTTCCTGACGGGCGAGGAGTTCGGCCGAACGGGGACCGGGCAGGTCGCCGCCGACGTACGGACCGGTCCACGTGTCGGGCTGGTCGAGCAGGGTCATCAGGTCTCCAGGGTTAAGGGGAGCCGGAGGGGGTGGAGTCAGCTGGGCCGGGCGGGAATGCCGCGCCACCGGGTGTGCCGCGGCAGGCGTTCGCCCTTCATCACCAACGACAGCGCGTCGAGTGCGGTACCGGCACCGACCTCGGCGTCGTAGAGGACGACGCACCGCGGGCCGATCGAACTGCCCGGTCCGACGGTGACCTTGGACATCTTCATCACCCGGTCCTCGAACAGGTGGGTCTGCAGCGAGGTGACCTCGTCGACGGCCGCGTCGTCGCCGACCTCGACCAGGTCGAACTCGGTCAGGTAGGTGGTCTGCAGCCAGACCCGGCGGCCGATCCGGGCGCCGAACAGCCGCATCACCCAGCAGGACAGCGGGGTCCCGGTGAGCCCTCTCAGCAGGCCGGGCACCACCAGGTTCTCGAACAGGCCGGTGATGAGTTCGGTCCGGCGAACCCAGACGCCCCACAGCGGTTCGACCCGCGGCCGGTACCGGCCGATGACCAGCCACTTGAGCGACACCACGACCAGCGTGTCGAACACCCCCATCCCCAGCAGCAGCGCCGGGCCCAGCAGCAGGACCAGCAGCGGCGAGCAGAGCTTGGCGAGTTCGATGCCGGTGTACAGCGCGCCCAGGGCGCCGAAGGCGCCGATCGTCCAGGGCAGGGTCACCCGGAAGTACTCGATCAGCAGGCGCACGGCGATCAGTCCGGGGCTCGGGTCGTAGGTGTACTTGGCGGGGAAGGCCTGGCTCTCCTCGCGGCGGGGCAGGAAGAGCGCCGGTGAGCCGAGCCAGGTCGTCTCGGAGGCGATCGGGCTGTCGGGAGCCACCGAGTGCACGCCCAGCAGGCTGTTCTCACCCATCCGGCAGCCACCGGGCAGCAGCGCGCCGTTGCCGACGAAGCTGCGCCGGCCCACCTCCGCCGGGGCCAGCGCGATCCGGCCGCGGTGGAAGACCGCGGGGGCCACCACGCTGACGTCCGCGACGAAGCTGCGCTCGCCGATGACCAGCATGTCCGGGTCGACGAAGCTGACCGTCGCCACCTCGGCCCAGCGGCCGGTACGGGCGCCGAGCAGCCGCAGGAACGGCACCAGGTAGAGCGTGGAGTAGAGCGACTGGGTCAGCGTCAGGCTGGTGGTCAGCAGACCGTCACTGATCCACTTGCGGACCCCGAACCCACTGCGCTCCGGGTGGATGCCGGCCCGGACCCGGGGGAGCACCATGCGCTTGACCGCGACCACCAGGGTGCAGGTGGTCAGCACGAAGACCGGTCCGGCCGCCGCCGTGGCCGTCAGTGCCCAGCCCAGCCCGCCCGCCCAGGCCGCGAGGCCGACGATCGAGGAGCCGGCGGAGGCGATCAGCAGCGGCGCCAGGAGGAGCAGCAGCGCACCGGCGAGGTACCCGGCCAGCACCCGGACCGGCCAGGGTCGGTCGTCGGGGTCCGCGGCCATGGCCTGGAGCACCGGCGGCGCCGCCTCCTGACGGACCGCCGGGGAGCCGGCCCAGTGCTCACCGTCCGGTACGGCCTGGTCCGCGGGCAGCAGGGACTGCTCGCCGAGCGAGGCGCCCCGGCCGAGCACGCTCCCGGCCCGCACCACGCTGTTGGTCCCCAGGTGGCTCCGGTCGCCCAGCCGGACCGGGGCCAGCCGCAGCCAGCCGTCCTCGACCGAGTAGCACTGCACCCGGGCGCCGTAGCCGACGCTCACCTCGTCGCCGATCTCCACCAGGCTGGGCAGGCCGGGCGGGGACGACAGGTGGCAGCCGCGGCCGACCCTGGCGCCGAGCAGCCGCAGCAGCGGCGGCAGCAGCGGGGAGCCCGCCAGCAGGCCGACCGGTGCCAGCGCCAGCACCTTGGTGTAGAGCCAGAACCGCAGGTAGGTGACGCCCCAGAGCGGATATCGGCCCGGGCGGACGCCGGCCAGCAGCAGCCGGCAGCCGAGCACAGGGAGCAGCAGCAGGTCCGTCAGGACCCAGCCGATCTCCAGCGGCACGAACTCCGCGACGCTCAGGTGCGCGAGGTGCCCCAGCAGGCTGCCGGCGGCCAGCCCGGCCAGCGGCACCCGCCAGGCGGCCAGCAGCCGGTACAGCAGCACCAGGGCCGGCAGACCGGTCAGCAGCAACCAGCCGTACAGCGCGGTGACCTGAGCCAGGCCGCAGGCGGCCACCCGGGCGGTGGAGTGCCGACGGGCCGGCGGAGCCTGCACCGCCGGCGGCCGGCGGGCCGGCGGGCCGGCGTCGGCCACGAACTCGGCGAGGCCGCGCACGGTGGGGTGGGCGTAGAGGTCGGCCATCGCGAGGTGGCCGAGCTCCGGCACCCGGCGCAGCCGGGAGACCAGGCGGGCCGCCGCCATCGAGTGGCCGCCGAGGTCGCAGAAGAAGTCGTCCTCGACCGAGGGCTCCGGACCGCCGAGGATCTCCTGCCAGACGCCCGCGAGTTGTTGTTCCAACGGGGTCCGGGGCGCGGCGTGCGGGCGGGAGCGCCGGCCGAGCGGCGGTGAGACGGGCGCGGGCAGCGCAGCGCGGTCCACCTTGTCGGCGGCCAGCAGCGGGAAGCCGTCGAGCACCTCGACGTGGGAGGGGATCATGTAGTCGGGCAGCCGGCGCCGCAGCGAGCCGTGCAGGCGTTCGCGCAGCTCGTCACGGTATCCGTCGGCGGCCGGGGCGCGGTCGGTCAGCGTGATGTAGCCGATCAGGTCCTGGACGACGCCGTCCTGCTCCCGCGGCGTGACCACCGCGTTCTCCACCGCCGGGTCCTCACGCAGCAGTTGCTCGATCTCCGCGAGTTCGACCCGGTAGCCGCGGATCTTGACCTGGGTGTCGATCCGGCCGAGGAACTCGATCTCGCCGAACGGGCCGATCCGTCCCAGGTCGCCGGTGCGGTAGATCCGGGGGCTCGCGGCCCGGTCGGTTTCCACCGGGTTGACGACGAACCGCTCGGCGGTGAGTTCCGGCCGGTTGAGGTAGCCGATCGCCACGCCGGGGCCGCCGACGCAGATCTCGCCGCTCACGCCGTCGGGGACCGGGCGCAGTTCCTCGTCGAGGAGGTAGACCCGGTAGCTGGGCAGCGGCCTGCCGATGGTCACCGGTCGACCGGCCGACAGCTCGGTCCAGGTCGCGCTCACCGTCGACTCGGTGGGACCGTAGACGTTGAGGATCCGGCGGCCCGGCCGGGACCAGCGGCGCACCAGGTCGGGCGGACAGGCCTCGCCGCTGACCAGCAGGTTGCGCAGCGCGGGCAGTTCGGCCTCGATGGTGCTCAGGAGGGTCGGTACGCAGCAGAGCACGGTGATCGCCTGCTCGGCGAGGAAGGCACCCAGCCCCTCTCCGACCCGGCGGTCGTCGGTCGGTCCGGCCACCAGTTCGGCACCCGCGACCCACGCCGGCCAGATCTCCTCGATCGAGAAGTCGAAGGCGATCGACAGGCCCTGGTAGACCCGGTCCTGCTCGGCGACCTGGTAGATCGGTGCGACCACCCGCAGGAAGTTGACGATGTTGGCACAGGAGACGGCCACGCCCTTGGGCCGTCCGGTGGTGCCGGAGGTGTAGATGACGTAGCAGACCGCTTCCGGATCAGCGTCGACGAGCAGGCGGTCATCCGACTGATCCTTTAACTCACCTTCCAGCTGGTCGAGTTCGAGAACATGACAGGGCAGGCCTCGGGTCAGCTGGCGCAGCCCGGAGGTGGTCACCAGGGCACCCAGTCCGGCGTCCCGCGCGATGAATCCGACCCGGTCGGCGGGGAACAGCGGGTCGAGCGGCACGTAGCAGACCCCGGCCTTGAGGGCCGCGAGAAGCGCGACATAGGTGTCCGGGGAACGTTCGAGCAGGATTCCGACGGGCCGGCCGCCGGCGGCCCCACGCTTCCTCAGCAGTCGGGCCAACTGGTTGGCCCGACGGTCGAGTTCGGCATAGCTCAGGCTGGCGAAGCCACAGCTGACCGCGATGTTGTCCGGGACCCGGTCGCAGGTCCGCTCGAAGTACTCGGCCAGCCGGCGAACCCGCGGCGGGACCCGGAGCCGCGGGGGCGGTGAAGCGTCCGGCGTGTCTCCCGACGCGAGAAGCTGCGACATTGGTTCCACACCTGACACGGCCCCTCCTGTTCTGCGAAATAAATGGATGCGGTAAATGCGTATCACGTCCACTCGTTGGACGTCCTTATTAAACCTTCACGGACACACCAAGGCTTGGTAATATTTCCACATGGGGGCAGCCGGAAAGGCTACCGAGGGCCAACCGAAATAGTGAACGTCGAGCGTCAGTCCGACCGGCCGACCGCTCTGCCGTGACCCTGTCGGCTGGCCGCCATCTGTGCGAGAACCACTCGTCTGCGCGACCGACGGCCTCCTGGCCGGGCATGCAGAGGAACGAAGAGGTCGGCCCGACGGCCGCCCGTCGAAGCACGGTAAGTGGCTCTCGTTGATTTCTCGTTTTCGAGTTCCGTCCGGGAGTTCACCCGGCGGTTCTCGAATCCCGGGGAGCGGCGGGGATCAGCCCGCCGGAATAGCCGCCGCGGCCGGGGCCGGATGTTCCGCGCGTTCCCGCGCGCCTGGACCCGGTGGCGGGCCGGGCTCAGCCCAGCTCGGCCAAGCTCGCCTTGGCGGCCCTCCGCCAGGCCGTCCGCGCGGTCGCCAGCTCCGCCTCGGCGTACTGCCGTTGGCGGGCGTAGAGGATCCCGAAGCCGAACCCGTTCAGGCCCTCCGAGCCTGCCACCGAGGCGAGTTCGGGGAGCAGCCGCTCGGCGACCACGGCGTCCTGGTAGCCGCCCAGGGCCTCCTGGACCGCCCGCATCCGGCGGGCCAGCTCGGCGCCGCCGGGGCCGACCAACTCAGCGGTGTAGCGAGCCCGCTTGGCCGCCTTGCGGGCGTCGTGCAGCGCCTCGTCCCGGTGCGGGCCGACCTGTTGGGCCAGCGCCGCGCGGATCCGCCGCCGGGTACGCCGCCGCTCGCGGCGCAACAGGCGGGACGACTCGGCGGCACCGCGCGCCGCCCGGGCCCGCAGCGGGGGCTCGGCGGCCAGCTGCTCCAGGGCCGCGAGGAGCGCGAAGTACCTTTCGCCGTCCAGGAATTCACGGGCCTCCCGGTGCGCCTCCCGGTACCGCCGGTCGGACCAGTCGGTGATCCACTCGGCCAGCCGGGCGGGTTCGGCCACCGCGGGCAACTCGGCGGCCTGGCCGGCCAGTCGAGCCCCGGTGGTCTCCGCGTCACGGGCGGCGCCCAGGACCTGGCCGAGCAGCCGCAGCTCCTCGCGCAACCCCTCGGTGCGGCCGGGCCGCAGCAACGGTCGCGCACTGGTGAGGGCGGAGCGCAGCCGCCGGGCGCAGACCCGCATCCGGTGCACCGCGTCGGGCTCGTCGCGTCGCACCGCGCCGTCCAGCGCGAGCAGCGCGGAGGTCTGCGCGCGCAGGTAGGCGGTGAGCGCCGCGCCCGTACTGCCGGATTCGGGCCGCACCGGGTGAAGCGCCGGGCCGGACGCTCCCGGGTAGCGGACGGCGGCCGGGGCGAGCGGGCGCAGCCGACGGCGGCGCAGCTTGCGGTCGAGCACCCGCAGCAGCCGGCGCCGACCGTGCAGCAGGGTGACGGCGGTCTGCGCCCAGCCGGCCGTCTCGGCGTGCCGGCGGTCCAGCACCTGGGCCCGGACCTCGTCCCCGTCCAGCCGGGCCAGGGTGCGGCCGCGGGCGTCCAACAGCAGGGTGCGGGCGCGGCTGGTGCGCACCCGCAGCACCGGCCGCAGGGCGGCGCCGCGCGCGTAGGCGCGGACCAGTTCGGCAGCCTCGGCCGGGATCTCGGGCGCCTGCTCGGCCGGCCGAGCGTCGGCCGGTTCGGCCCAGCTCAGCTCCCGGAGCGCGCCGGCCTCGCCCGGCAGGGTCAGCAGCCAGCCCGGCCGGCCGCCATCGGTGCGGCGCCACAGGGCCACCCCGTGTGCCCGCAGCCGCAGGTCGGCGGTGTCGTAGTGGACGGCGTCCGAGTCCTCCGCGCCGGCCTCCACCACCTCGGCGACGCCCGGCAGCCCGCCGGGGCGGACCGGCCGGTCCAGCAGGCCCTGGTAGGTCCGGGCGCGTTCCGCGGGAAACTTCGCCATGGGACCAAGCTTCCCGCGCCAAGGGCCGCTCCGCCACACCCTCGACGCGCCCCCGGACGGCCCGACAGCCCATCAGGAGCCGCGCGGGCTCGGGCCGCCCCCGGTCACCCCGTGCCGCGGTCCCGCGCGCGCAGTCGCCGAGCCACCTCGCCGAGCGACTCGGCCAGCACCCCGAGCCGGTCCCGGTCGAGGACGTCGATCAGCGCCGCGCGGACCGCCCCGACGTGCCCCGGCGCCGCCGCCCGCAGGACCGCCGCGCCCTGCTCGGTGAGTTCGGCGAAGACGCCGCGCACGTCACTGGGACAGGACCGGCGGCCGACCAGGCCGGCCTTCTCCAGCTGCGCCACCTGGTAGGTGAGGCCACTCTTGGACGTGACCAGGCGCTCGGCCAGCTCGGTCATCCGCAGTGCGCCGTCCGGGGCGGCGGAGAGGTGGACCAGGATCTCGTACTGGGTGTGCGACAGCCCGGCATCGTCCTTGAGCTGCTGTTCGACGTGGCGCGCCACGAGGTTGCTCGCCGCGACGAAGCCTCGCCAGGCCGCCATCTCCTGCTCGTCCAGCCACCGGGTCTCTGCCATGGGCACAGCCTAGCGCCGTTGTTCAAATTTGAAGCGAGGTGTACTGTCCAGACAGAGTTCAAATTTGAACCATTCCAGACCCGGAGAACGGAACATGCCCGCACCCGAGCGCATCACCGCCGAGCAGCACCCGCTCCCGCCCGCCCGGGTGCGGACCCGGGTACGCGTCCCGCTGCACTTCGCCGACGGCTTCCAGGTCGAGGCCGAGGTGATCACCTTCCACGGTCTGGCGGACGGCGCCGAGCACCTGGCCCTGGCCCTCGGCGACCCGGCCGGACCGGGCGGACCGGCCGGGCTCGGAGCGTCGGACCCGTCGACGTCCGGCGACCGGCCGGCGGTCCCGCTGGTCCGGCTGCACTCCGAGTGCCTGACCGGCGACGTCTTCGGCTCGGCCCGTTGCGACTGCGGCCCGCAGCTGCGCGAGTCCGCCGAACGGATCGCCGGGGTCGGCGGCTACCTGCTCTACCTGCGCCAGGAGGGCCGCGGCATCGGCCTCTACAACAAGCTCGACGCCTACGCGCTGCAGGACGGCGCCGACGGCCTGGACACCTACGCCGCCAACGCCGCGCTCGGCCTGCCCGAGGACGCCCGCGACTACACCGCCGCGGCCCAGATGCTGCACACCCTGCGGGCCATCCGGATCGACCTGCTCAGCAACAACCCCGACAAGGCCGGCCAGCTGGCCTCGCTCGGCATCGAGGTGGGCAGCCGGGTGCCGACCGGCGTGCACTCCTCCCCCAGCAACCTGCGCTACCTGCACACCAAGGCCGCGGGCACCAGGCAGACCCTCGGCCACGCCCTCCGCCTGCTGCCCGTCGCCCGCTGACCACCCGGTCCGCCTCAGCCCCCTCGGCAAGGAGAAACCCCGATGCCCGTCCGCCGTCTCAACCACGCCGTGCTGTACATCCGCGAGGTGGCCCGGTCCGTCGAGTTCTACACCGACGTGCTCGGCTTCAAGGTCGATGTGGAGATCCCCGGCCGCGCCGCCTTCCTGAGCGCCCAGGAGACCCTGAACGACCACGACCTCGGCCTCTTCGCGATCGGCGCCGACGCGCCCGGCCCGCAGCCCGGCCAGGTCGGCCTGTACCACCTGGCCTGGGAGGTCGGCACCCTCGGCGAGCTGGCCGAGATCGGCCGCCGGCTCGACGAACGCGGCGCCCTGGTCGGCGCCACCGACCACCACGTCTCCAAGTCCTTCTACGCCAAGGACCCGGACGGCAACGAGTTCGAGGTGATGTGGCGGGTTCCCCGGGAGGACTGGCCGGGCCCGGGCGCGCAGCCCGGCATGCGCCGGCTCGACCTCGCCGCGGCCATCGCGCGCTGGGGCACCGACCTCGCCACCGGGGCCGCCGCCGGGTCGGCCACCTGAGCACCGTCCGGAGCCGCCACACGCCGTCGGGGGGGGGGGGGGGGGGGGGGGGGGGGGGGGGGGGGGGGGGGGGGGGGGGGGGGGGGGGGGGGGGGGGGGGGGGGGGGGGGGGGGGGGGGGGG
>NZ_JBVHLF010000076.1:6797-34711 GCF_055559155.1 Kitasatospora sp. NPDC024654 | reverse complement strand
AGCGCCCAGAACGACAGGGTGCTGATCCCCTTCCCGGTGGCCCACTCTGCGACGTCGGTGGCCCCCCCCCCCCTCCCCCTCCCCCCCCCCCCCCCCCCCTCCCCCCCCCCCCCCCCCTCCCCCCCGCCCCCCCCACCCGGCTGCTTCCCGGGGCAGGTAGGGGTGGGTCGGGTCAGCTCCCCGGGATCCGGACCCGCATGGTCAGGCCACCGCCCGGCCGGGGCGCCGCCTCGATGGCGCCGCCGTGCGCCCGGGCCACCGAGCGGACGATGGAGAGGCCGAGGCCGACGCCCTTGTCGCTGCGGGTCCGGTCGGCGCCCTTGACCCGCCGGAACGGCTCGAAGATGTGCTCCAGCTCGTAGCCGGGGACCACCGGACCGGTGTTGCTGACCACCAGCTCGCCGGAGCCGCCCGGCCCGACGGCGGTGCCGATCTCGACCCAGCCGTCCGGGACGTTGTAGCGGACCGCGTTCTGCAGCAGGTTCAGCGCGATCCGCTCCAGCAGCACGCCGTTGCCCAGGACCGTCGCGGGGCTCAGCGAGGAGCGGATCTCCACCTCCCGGTTGACCGCCTCCGAACGGATCTGCTCGACCGCCCGGACCGCCACCTCGGCCAGCTCGACCGGACGCCGGTCGGTCAGCTCGTTGTCGCTGCGGGCCAGCAGCAGCAGGCCCTCGACCAGCTGTTCGCTGCGCTCGTTGGTGGCCAGCAGGGTCCGGCCCAGCTGTTGGAGGTCGGGCGAGGCCCCCGGATCGGAGAGCTGCACCTCCAGCAGGGTGCGGTTGATCGCCAGCGGGGTGCGCAGCTCGTGCGAGGCGTTGGCCACGAAGCGGCGCTGGGAGTCGAAGGAGCGGTCGAGCCGGTCCAGCATCCCGTCGAAGGTGTCCGCGAGCTCCTTGAGCTCGTCGTCCGGGCCGTCCAGCTCGATCCGGCGGTGCAGGTCGGAGCTGGCCACCTCGCGCGCGGTCCGGGTGATCCGGCCGAGCGGGCTCAGCACCCGGCCGGCCATCGCGTAACCCGCCACGAAGGCGATGCCGGCCAGCGCGACCAGCACGGTGAGCGACTTGCGCAGCAGGGTGTCCAGCTCGCTGTGCGACTGGGCGGCCTGCGTGTTCGCCAGATAGGTGTTGAGCTCCGAGCCGGTGAGCGGCTGGCCGCCCGGGGCGTACACCGCGACACCGTTGCCGAGGTTGATCGGTGGGAGCGCGTTGTGCTCGAAGGCCTGCCGGACGAAGAAGTACATCAGGAGCAGCAGCAGCACCCCGGCCATCAGGAACATCCCGCCGTAGAGCAGGGTCAGACGGATCCGGATGGTCGGTCGGAACGGCAGCCAGCCGAGCCCCTCGCCCGGCCGGTACGCGGCCGACGGCGGGGTGGACTCGACCGGGCGCGGCGGGTCTTCGGGGCGTGGCGGCACCGTACCGGAACTGCCGGAGGGCCCGCCGGCCCGGGGCGGGGTGGTCATCAGTGTCGTCCCCTTGGGGGTGAAGAGGGAGGTGGATCAGATCCGGTAGCCGGAGCCGGGCACGGTGACGATGACGGGCGGGTCGCCGAGCTTGCGGCGCAGCGTCATCACGGTCACCCGGACCACGTTGGTGAACGGGTCGGTGTGCTCGTCCCAGGCCTTCTCCAGTAGCTGCTCGGCCGAGACCACCGCCCCGCCGGCCCGCATCAGGACCTCCAGGACGGCGAACTCCTTGGGTGCGAGCTGGACGGGCCGGCCGTCGCGCAGCACCTCGCGGCGGCCCGGGTCGAGGGTGATCCCGGCCCGTTCCAGCACCGGCGGCAGCGGGACGGTGGCGCGCCGGCCCAGCGCGCGCACGCGGGCGACGAGTTCGCTGAAAGCGAACGGCTTGGGCAGGTAGTCGTCCGCGCCGATCTCCAGCCCCTCGACCCGGTCGCTGATGTCGCCCGAGGCGGTCAGCATGATCACCCGGGTCGCCAGGCCCTGTTCGACGACACTGCGGCAGACGTCGTCGCCGTGCACCAGCGGCAGGTCGCGGTCGAGCACCACCACGTCGTAGTCGTTGACCGCGATCCGTTGCAGCGCCGCCTCCCCGTCGTACACCACGTCGACCGCCATGGCCTCGCGGCGCAGGCCGGTGGCGACGGCCTCGGCGAGCAGTTGCTCATCCTCGACGACAAGTACCCGCACTGCGGATGTCCCTTCTCTGGCTGGCCGGGCCGGCGGCGCCTGCCGCGGGCCCTGACCGTTGCGCATCTCCCCGGCCCACCGCGACGGCCCGGACGGGCCTGCTGACCCGGGCACCGGAACCGGGGCACGCGGGCCGGGACCGGGTGGTCCCGCGCTCGGGCCTGGGACTCCGACGGTGCCTCCATCCTGCCTCCTGCCGCCGTAAAGCAGCAGTAAGGCGGTCCTGCCCGGCCCACCCCGCGGCCGCCGGAATGTGACCTAGGCAACTTTCTCGCCCTCCGGAGGTTTCCCCCCTGCCTGGCTGGGGAGGACGAATGCACACCCGCGATCACGCCATGGCTCGATCGCACCCACCCGCCGCGTGTTCATCCGCACCGGTTGGGGGACGCACGTACACGGACCGGCGGCCCGAGGCCGCCGCAGCGCCAGCATCGGAGCCAGCAGGCCGGTCGGGCGCCACCGCTGTAACACCGCACCTCCCACCCGGGGAACGCTCGACCGCGCACGTCCGACACAGCAAGGGGGCCTGCTACATGGACGCCTTCACCGCCGGAATCCTGCAGCGCATAAGGAACGCCGAACAGGACCTGCACCGTGCACTGGAGTCCGGGGACGAGTTCCTGGCCGAAGTGGAACAGTCCGAACTGGACGACCTGCGCCGTCTCGCCGCCGACCACGGCGTCGACCCGGTGCTCTCGCTGCCCCGCAGCGCCTGACCCGGCGCCCTGGACCGGGTGGCAACCCCGGGTCCGATTCTGTTCTCTCCGCTCCCGGGCCGGCCGACCGGCCCCCTAGACCCTCCGAGCCCCGGCACGTTCCGCGTGCCGGGGCTCGGTGCGTCGTGCGGCGAGCGGATGCTCGGTCAGTGCCGTCGCGACCTCCGGCGGTTGGCTGGTTTCCCGGCCCGGAGCCGGCTCAGTCGTGCCAGGCGCCCAGGGTGTCCAGGCGGGCCTGGAGCGGCTCGAAGACCCCGGGCGGGGCGGCCACCACGAGCTCTCCGGAGGGCTGCGCGCCGGGTCGTCCGCCGGTGAGCGCCCCCGCCTCGCGGGCGACCAGTGCCCCGGCGGCCAGGTCCCAGGGCGCCAGGCCGCGCTCGTAGTAGCCGTCCAGCCGGCCCGCCGCCACGTCGCACAGGTCCAGCGCCGCCGCGCCGCCGCGCCGGATGTCGCGCAGTTCGGGCATCAACCGCCGTAGCACGTCGGCCTGGTGCTCACGCACCGGCTGGACGTAGTTGAAGCCGGTGGCCACCAGCACCTGGCCCCAGGGCGCCGCCGGCCGGCAGCTGATCGGGCGGCCGTTCAGCAGCGCACCACGGCCCAGCACCGCCTGGAAGACCTCGCCGCGCACCGGCGCCGCGACCACCCCGACCACCGCCCGGCCGTCCAGCTCGGCGGCCACGCTGACCGCCCAACCAGGAAGTCCGTAGAGGTAGTTGACCGTTCCGTCGAGCGGGTCGACGACCCACCGGACGCCGCTGTCGCCGACCCGCTCGGCGCCCTCCTCGCCCAGGTAGCCGTCGGCCGGGCGGCGCTCGGCGATCAGTTCGACGATCAGCTTCTCGGAGGCCAGGTCCATCTCGGTGACCACGTCCACCGGGCTGCTTTTGGTGGCCGCGACCCCGAGGTCGGCAGGGCGGCCGCCGTGCAGCAGCTCGCCCGCCCGGTGGGCGGCCTCCAGGGCGACGGCGAGCAACTCGTCGAGCAGGGCTTGGTCGGGCACGGTACTCCTCGGTCTCCGGTGACGGGGTCGGTATCCGGTGGCGGGGTCAGGCCTGCGCGGCGGCGGCCCGGGGGGCGCGGGGGTTGGGGCAGCAGGCCACCGCACAGACGTCGTGGCTCGCGCCCAGCGCACCGAGCGCACACCGGCGCACGTTCTCACCGCGCTCGACGGCCGCGCGCTCCAGGAGGAGCTCGCGCACCGCCGCGGTGAACCGCGGGTCGGCGCCGACGGTGGCCGCCCGGGCCACCGGCAGGCCCAGCTCTGCGGCCTTCGCGGTGGCCTCGGTGTCGAGGTCGTACTTGACCTCCATGTGGTCGGAGACGAAGCCGATCGGAACCATCACCGCGGCCGGGGCGCCCGCCTCGTGCAGCGTCACCAGGTGGTCGCAGATGTCCGGCTCCAGCCACGGGATGTGCGGGGCGCCGCTGCGGCTCTGGTAGACCAGCTCCCACGGCCGGTCGGTGACCCCGGTGACCGCCGCGACGGCCTCGGCGACCAGGCCGGCCACCGCCAGGTGCTGGGCGACGTACGCGCCGCCGGGCGTGCCGCGGGCCGGGTCGTCGGGGGCGCCGGAGCTCTCCGCC
The DNA here is from genome assembly GCF_055559155.1 of Kitasatospora sp. NPDC024654. Taxonomy (NCBI): domain Bacteria; kingdom Bacillati; phylum Actinomycetota; class Actinomycetes; order Kitasatosporales; family Streptomycetaceae; genus Kitasatospora; species Kitasatospora sp. NPDC024654. The sequence goes on along the minus strand of NZ_JBVHLF010000076.1, from coordinate 30,253 downwards.
ATCGCGGTCGGGATCGAGTGGGTGGTGAAGGCGAGTGGGGCCCGGTCGCGGGTCTGCGCGGGCAGCCGGTCGAGCGCGGCCAGCGTGGCCTCGATCATCGGCTCGACGAAGCCCGGGTGGTTGTAGAAGTGCCGCAACTTGTCGACGGTCAGCTCCGGACCCCCCTCCGCGGCCAGCTGGGCCAGCGCGTCGGCGAGGTTCTCCCGGTACTGCCGGCAGCCCGAGTAACCCGCGTAGGCGCTGGTGGCCAGCACCGCGATCCGGCGGTGGCCGTCGTCGGCGATCTCCCGCAGCGCGTCGACCAGGTAGGGGGCCCAGTTCCGGTTGCCCCAGTAGACCGGCAGCTCCAGGCCGTGCTCGGCGAAGTCCTTGCGCAGCGCGGCGAGCAGCTCGCGGTTCTGCTCGTTGATCGGGCTGACCCCGCCGAACAGGAAGTAGTGCTTGCCGACCTCGACCAGCCGCTCCCGGGGGATGCCCCGGCCCCGGGTGACGTTCTCCAGGAACGGCACCACCTCCTCGGGCCCCTCCGGGCCACCGAAGGAGAGCAGCAGCAGCGCGTCGTAGGGGGCGGCGTCGGCCGGGCCGGTGGTGCTGGGTGCGTCGGACATGGCACCGATCCTGCCACTGCGCCGTGACGGGCGGACCGGGGGCCCACGGGAGACCGTCCGGAAATCTCGCTTGCGAAGCTTCGTAAGCTGTCCAAGACAGAAATGTTCCTTACGTTCCACGGAGCCGTCGTGCTGTCCAGCTACCGCCAGATCTTCGCCGCGCCGGGCAGCCTGGCCTTCTCGGCCACCGGGTTCGTCTCCCGGCTGCCGATCTCGATGACCGGCATCGGCATCGTGACCATGCTGTCCCAGCTGCGCGGCTCGTACGGCGTGGCGGGCGCGGTCGCGGCGATGATGGCGCTCTCGGTCTCGGTGTTCGGACCGCTGGTCGCCCGCTGGGTGGACCGCTACGGCCAGCGCCGGGTCGCGCTGCCCGCCACCGCGGTCACCGCGCTCTCCGGGGCGGCCCTGCTGCTCTGTGCCCGGTTCGGGGCGCCGGACTGGGCACTGTTCTGCTCCGCGATAGGCATGGGCGCGATGCCCAGCACCGGCGCCATGGTCCGGGCCCGCTGGGCGCACCTCTACCGGGAGGACGCGCCGAAGCTGCACACCGCCTACTCGCTGGAGTCGGTGGTCGACGAGGTCTGCTTCATCGTCGGGCCGATCCTCTCGGTCGGGCTGGCCACCGGCTTCTTCCCGGAGGCCGGCGTGCTGCTCTCCGGCGTCTTCCTGACCCTCGGCGTGCTGCTCTTCACCGCGCAGCGGGCGACCGAGCCGCCGGTCCACCCGGCCACCGAGCGGTCCACCGGCTCCGCGCTGCGCTCGGCCGGGCTGCGGGTGCTGGTGCTCACCTTCGTCGCCACCGGCGCGATCTTCGGCGCGGTCGAGGTGGTCACGGTGGCCTTCGCCCAGGAACAGGGGCACAAGGCGCTGGCCAGCCTGGTGCTCGCCGTCTACGCGCTCGGCTCCGGCCTGGCGGGTATGGTCTTCGGCGCGCTGCGGCTGCGCGGGACGCTGGCCGAACGGTTCCTGGCCGGGGTCTCGGTGATGGCGGTGAGCATGGTGCCGCTGCTCCTGGTGGCCGCGTGGTGCACCGGCCCGGTCGCCCTGGTGGCGCTGGGCGCGGCGCTCTTCCTGGCCGGGATGTCGATCTCGCCGACCATGGTGACCGCGATGGCGCTGGTCGAGCGGCTGGTCCCGGCGGCGCAGCTGACCGAGGGGATGACCTGGACCTCGACCGGGCTGGGGCTGGGCATCGCGGTCGGCTCCTCGATGGCGGGCTGGGTGGTGGACCGCGCGGGCGCGGCCGCGGGCTACTGGGTCCCGGTGGCATCCGCCGGGTTCGCCGCGCTCGCCGCGCTGGCGGGCGGCCGGTGGCTGCGGGCCGGGACGGCCGAGCCGGCCGCGGTCACCGGGTCGGCCGCGCACTGACGGGCGAAGGCTCCGCACGGGCATGGACCGGCGTCCGGCGGGTGGTTAGGCTCCCTACCCACTGGTAGCCGCACCACCGCCGCACTGGAGGTCCCTGCATGCCCGCCACCGTCACCGCCGGCCGTTGGAGCAACTGGGCGGGCAACCAGAGCGCCGAGCCGAGCCGAGTGGTCGCGCCGGCCTCCACGGAGGAGCTGGCCGCGGTGGTCCGGCAGGCCGCCGAGGAGGGCCGGACGGTCAAGGCGGTCGGCTCCGGGCACTCCTTCACGGCGATAGCCTCGGCCGGCGACGGCGTGCTGGTCCGGCCGGACGGGCTGACCGCGGTGCGCGAGCTGGACCGGGTGGCCGGGACGGTCACCGTGGAGTCCGGTCTGCCGCTCGCCCGACTCAACCGGGTGCTGGCCGCGGCCGGCCTGTCGCTGACCAACATGGGCGACATCGAGGCCCAGACCGTGGCCGGGGCGACCAGCACCGGCACCCACGGCACCGGCCGGGACTCCGGTTCGTTGGCCGCCCAGCTCACCGCCGTCGAGCTGGTGCTCGCCGACGGCTCGGTCCACCACTGCTCGCGCACCGAGCAGCCGGAGCTGTTCCAGGGCACCCGACTGGGCCTCGGCGCGCTCGGCGTGATCAGCGCGCTGACCTTCGCGGTCGAGCCGGCCTTCCTGCTGACCGCCCACGAGCAGCCGATGGGCTGGTCGGAGGTGCTCGCGCGGTTCGACGAACTGAGCACGGTCAACGAGCACTTCGAGTTCTACTGGTTCCCGCACACCGACCGCTGCAGCACCAAGCGGAACAACCGCAGCCAGGGCCCGGCCGCGCCGCTGCCGGCCGCCCGGGCCTGGCTGGACGACGACTTCCTGTCCAACACGGTGTGGGAGGGCGCCTGCCGGGTCGGCCGGGCGTTCCCGCGCGGCATCCCCGCGATCGCCGCGGTCGCCAGCCGCGCCTGGTCGGAGCGGACCTACACCGACACCGCGTACAAGGTGTTCACCAGCCCGCGCAAGGTGCGCTTCGTGGAGATGGAGTACGCGGTGCCGCGCGAGGCGGCGGTGGGCGTGTTGCGGGAGCTCAAGGCTCTGGTGGAACGGTCCGACTGGCGGATCAGCTTCCCGGTGGAGGTGCGCACCGCGCCGGCCGACGACCTCTGGCTCTCCACCGCGAGCGGCCGGGACACCGTCTACGTCGCCGTGCACCTCTACCGCGGCACCGCGGAGCGGGGCTACTTCACCGCGGTCGAGCAGCTGATGACCGCCCACCAGGGCCGCCCGCACTGGGGCAAGCTGCACACCCGGGACGCCGACTACCTGGCCGGGGCCTACCCGCACTTCGCGGACTTCACGGCGCTGCGCGACCGGGTGGATCCGGAGCGCCGGTTCACCAACGGCTACCTGCGGCGCGTCCTCGGCGCCTGAGCCCCGGACCGAGCGGTCACGGCGAGGCGGTGGCCCCCGGCGTGGTGGCGGGCGGCGCGGCCGTGGCCGGGTCGGCGGACGGCGTGGCGGACGGGCTCCCGGTCGACGGGGTCGGTGTCGGCCCCACCGCCGGGGTACCGGCCGGCGAGGTCGACGGCGACGGCTGGCCGCTGGGCGAGACCCGCACGGACGGCACGCCCGAGGGCGTGGAGCCGCCGGTCACCCCGCCGCCGGCTCCCGTCGAGGGCGTCGCGGCGCCGCCGCCGGCCGACCGGCCCGGGTCCGGCTGGTCGGCCGGCCGGGTGGCCGGCGGTGCCGGGTCGGGCCGGTGGCCGCCACCGGGGAAGAAGGAGGTGCCGCCGCCGTCCTGCCCGGTGGTCATCGAGTGCAGGTTCTTCCCGGCAGCCAGCTCGACGATCACGATCGGCGTCATCGCGAGCGCGAAGACCAGCGCCGACACCAGCGCGTAGCCGCGCCAGGTCCAGCGCCGGCGGGCCTTGAGCACCAGCGGGTCGCTCCACTCGGCGGACGGCTCGGGCGCGGGCCGCCAGGCCTCCGGCAGTGGGGCGGTGTCGGTGAGCGGCACCTGCTTCAGGTCGTTCACCGCACGGCCGGGCCCGCGGTCGGCGACCTCGCGCAGCTGTTCACCGGTGCGCCGGAACAGGTGCTGGAAGACCGCGCCGCCGGTGGTCGCACCGATGCTGACCACCGCCGCGCCGATGATCGTCCCGTAGACGCCGAGCTCGGAGGCGAGCACCGCGCCGACCACCGCGGCCAGTGCGCTGGCCGCGACCTGGGCGACGCTGAGCTCGATCCGTCGGCCGCCCCCGGCCGTGCTCCGGTCCTTCTGCTCCGGCATGGGTGCCCTTCACCTCACATCAGCGGACGGCGAGTACGTCAATCAGATAAGCCCGCCCATTGTGCACAAGGAAGGACACATCGGGCGAAAATCCATCGCCTTCCAGTCGATATATGTGAAGATGATCACCGTCAACTGATCGGCGGTCCGCCATCGGAGTCGTCCCTCTTGAGATTCCCGTGAATCGCGGGAGACTTGAGCGGCGAGCCGCCCCGATGGATGCCACGAATGGAGTACTGTTCGTGGAGCCTGAGCCTTCGGTCATCCTCTCGACTGCCCGTCAACCGGCAGCCTGGACGGTGACCTCGGAGCAGGCGCGCACGGCGGCGCTCGACCCGAACCGTCGCTCCACATCCACGTGCGGGGAACGGCTGGGAGGCCCGGACGCGGCGTCACAGGGCGACGCGGCGAACAGGTCACCGTGCCACAAAGGCATGTCCGGGCGGAAGCCCGACACGCCGGTCAACTCTGCAAGGTTGTGGCAAGTCGTCAGTGGGCAGGCCACACTCAGTACGGGAGCAGCGACGCAGGTGACGTCGGCAGGCACCACCCGGGAGGTAACCGTGCCCGAACTGCGCGTCGTGGCTGTCAGCAATGACGGCACACGGCTGGTCCTCAAGGCTGCCGACAGCACGGAGTACACCCTCCCGATCGACGAGCGGCTGCGCGCCGCGATCCGTGGTGACCGTCCGCGGCTCGGCCAGATCGAGATCGAGGTCGAGAGCCATCTGCGCCCCCGTGACATCCAGGCGCGGATACGAGCCGGTGCCTCCGCGGAGGAGGTCGCCCAGGCCGCCGGGATCTCGGTCGACCGGGTCCGCCGCTTCGAGGGGCCGGTGCTGGCCGAGCGTGCCTTCATGGCCGAGCGGGCCCGCAAGACCCCGATCCGCCGGCCCGGCGAGAGCACCGGACCGCAACTCGGCGAGGCGGTGGCCGAGCGCCTGGTGCTGCGCGCCGCGGAGAAGGACAGCGAGCGCTGGGACTCCTGGCGGCGGGACGACGGCACCTGGGAGGTCGTGCTCGGCTACCGGGCCGACGGCGAGAACCGCTCGGCGAGCTGGACGTACGACCCGCCGCGGCGGTTGGTCCAGCCGAACGACGACGAGGCCCGTGCGCTGATCGGCGAGAGTGTCGAGCGCGAGGAGGACTCGGTCTTCCCGTTCATCCCGCGGATCGCCCGGCTCCCCCAGGACCGTCCGCTGCGCCCGATGATCGAGCGTCCCTCGGCCGACCGGATCATGTCGCCGCCGGACCGACTCCCGGCCCGCGAGGCCACCGCGGCGACGGCGGCGACCGCCGAGACCCGCGACTCGCTGACCAGCCTGCTGGACGTGGTCCCGGCCTTCCGCGGCGACCTGGCGATCGGCCCGGCCCCGATCGAGGCGGCGCCGGTCGAGGAGGACGAACCGGTCGAGGAGCCGGCTGCCGCGGCGCCGGCGGTCGGCGCCGGCTCGGCGTACGCGGACATCCTGATGCCACGGGCGGTCGCCCCGCACCGGGAGCGGCTGGTCGGCACCACCGACCGGCAGGCCGAGGCGGACGGGGTCCGTCCGGGGCGCCGGGCCACCGTGCCCAGCTGGGACGAGATCGTCTTCGGTAGCCGTCGCAAGAAGCAGGACTGAGTCACCCCGTGGTCCGGCCGTCCCCCGCGCGGGGTCGGCCGGACCACGACGTGTCGGGTCAGCCCCGCTCGGCGCCGGTCGCGGCCGGCCGGGCCGGGTCGGCCGACCACTCGCTCCAGGAACCCGGGTAGAGCACGGCCGATCGGCCGGTCACCGCCAGCGCGAGTGCCTGGTGCGCCGCCGTCACCCCGGAGCCGCAGTACACCCCGACCCGCTGCTCGTCCGCGCCCAGCTCGCGGAACCGCCGGTCCAGCTCGACGACCGGGCGGAACCGCCCGTCCGGGCCGAGGTTCTCGGTGGTCGGCGCGCTGACCGCGCCGGGGATGTGCCCGGCCCGCGGGTCGACCGGCTCCACCTCGCCCCGGTAGCGCTCGGCCGCCCGGGCGTCCAGCAGCAGGCCCTCGCGGGCCAAGGCGGCGGCGCCGTCCGCGTCGACGGTGGGCAACTGGCCGGGGCGCGGCTTGAAGTCGCCCTCCCCCGCCGGCAGCGTGTCGGTGCTCTCGGGCCGGCCGGCCGACCGCCAGGCGGCGAGTCCGCCGTCCAGCACCCGGACGTCCGGGTGGCCGGCCCAGCGCAGCAGCCACCAGGCGCGGGCGGCCGAGGTGGCCGGCCCCGCGTCGTAGACCACCACCGGCCGGTCGCCGCGCACCCCGGCCCGACGCAGCGCGGCGCCGAGGACCTCCGGATCGGGCAGCGGGTGGCGGCCGGCCGGGCCGGGCGGCGCGGCCAGCTCACGGTCCAGATCGAGGTAGTGCGCCCCCGGCAGATGGCCGGCCGCGTACTCCTGCGCACCGGGCGGGCCGCCCAGCTGCCAGCGGATGTCCAGCAGCACCGGCGGCTGCGACCCGTCCAGCGCCCGGACCAGCTCGTCCACGGAGATCAGGGGGGAAGTGGTGTCCATGGCCGCCATTCTGCTCCCTGGCCGGTCACGACGCGTCAGCTCGCGGGCTCCAGCGCGGGTTGACCGCTCTTTGTACGCTCTTTGCCGTGGCTTCAGCGCGGTCGCCCGGTGTGTCGCCCGGCGGAGTGGGACCATCTGGGCTTGGGCCCCGCGCCGCCGGGCCGGGTGCCCCCGCGAGGAGGCTGCGATGACTGCGGTGAAGGTCCGGGTGGCACAGGGCACACCCTGCTGGGTGAGCCTGATGGCCCACGACCTGGAAGGCGCCAAGGCCTTCTACGGCCCACTGCTCGGTTGGGACTTCACTCCCGGACCGGCCGAACTCGGCTGCTACGTCCGGGCCAGCCTGCGCGGTGCGAAGGTGGCCGGGATCGGGGTGGCGCAGGCCGAGCCGGCCCTGCCGGTGGAGTGGACCACCTACTTCGCGGTGGACAGCGCCGACGAGGTGTCGGCCCGGGTCCGCGAGTGCGGCGGGACGGTGGCGGTCGGCCCGCTGCAGTCCGAGAGCGCCGGCCGGCTGGCCATCGCGGCCGACCTCTCCGGCGCGTTCTTCGGCCTCTGGGAGGGGCAGGAGCACCTCGGTTGGGAGGTGGTCGGCGAGCCCGGTGCGCCGGTCTGGAACGAGCTGGTCACCAACGACGAGCCGCTGGCCGCCACGTTCTACGGCTCGGTGCTGGGCCGGACGGTGGTCGAGGCGGATCCCTCCGCGCTGGCCCGGGGCGACGAGGAGGCCACCCTCCAGGTGGACGGGCACCGGGTGGCGGGCCTGCGGCAGACCACCGACCTGCGGGACGGTCCACCGCGTTGGCGGGTCTACTTCGCCGTCACCGACACGGACCTGACGGCCAGTCAGACGAAGATGCTGGGCGGCAGCGTGTTGGTCGCGCCGTACGACACCCCGTACGGGCGGGTAGCCCGGCTGGCCGACCCGGAGGGCGGCCGGTTCTCGGTGGTCCGGCTGCCCTGACCCGGCCTCGAGGGTGTCAGCCCTCGAACGGCAGCACGTCGGGGGAGAGCGCGGCGGCCCGGGCGGTGGCGGCGGTCAGCCGGCGGCGGTGGTGCCGGCGGCAGAGCACCTCGTAGCCGACCTCGTCCGGACTGACCGCGACGTCGCCGACCACCACCTGCGGCCCCTCGACCACCATCACTCCGCCCACCGTACGGGCGTTGTGGGTGGCCCGGGCGCCGCACCAGCAGAGCGCCTCGACCTGCAGGATCTCCACCCGGTCGGCCAGCTCGATCAGCCGCTGCGAGCCGGGGAAGAGCTTGGTGCGGAAGTCCGTGGTGATCCCGAAGGTGAAGACGTCGATGCCGAGTTCGTCGACCACCCGGGCGAGCTGGTCGACCTGCTCGGCGTCGTAGAAGTTGGCCTCGTCGCAGATCAGGTAGTCGACCCGGCCGCCGGCCGAGAGCAGCTGGACCACGTGGTGGTGGAAGTCGAAGCCGTCCGTCACCTCCACCGCCTCGGCGCGCAGGCCGAGCCTGCTGGAGATGGTGGAGGCGCCGGCCCGGTCGTGCCGGGCGAAGATGATCCCCTGCCGGCCGCGCGCGGCGTGGTTGTGGTTCATCTGCAGCGCCAGCGTCGACTTGCCGCAGTCCATCGTGCCCGAGAAGAACACCAGGTCAGCCATGGGTGGAGCGAGGACCTTTCCGGTCAGGGGTGGTCAGGCGCGGACTTCGAGCAGCGGGACGAGCTGCTCCACCGCGGTCATCGAGCCGTGCAGGCCGACCATGGTGGACTCCCCCGGCTCGTTGCGGGAGGCGATCACCGCGAGGTCGTCCCGGGCGGCGGCGACCACGTCACCGATCCGGTGGTAGACCCGGTCGTCCACCACCGGGCCGAACCAGCCAGCCGCGATCGCCTGGTCGCGGGTGGCCACCCACATCCGGTCGCCGAGCACCTCGCTCCAGACCGTGTGGACGTCGGCCGTCGCGCCGGGCACGGCGTAGACGTGCCGGGCCCGGCCCTCGCCGCCGAGCAGGGCGACACCCGCGCTGAGCTCCCAGTCCTCGTCGAAGTCGATCCGGTCCTCGGGGGCGATGTCGATCATGCCGTGGTCGGCGGTGACGTAGAGCGCGGAGCGCGGCGGCAGTTGCTCGGCCAGCCGCTGGGCGAGCCGGTCGACGGTGTTCAGCATCATCCGCCACTCGTCGGAGTCGACGCCGTAGCGGTGGCCCATCCCGTCCAGCTCGCTGACGTAGGTGTAGACCAGCGTGCGGTCGGCTGCGGCGAGCTGCCGCGCCGCCAGGTCCATCCGCTCCTCGCCGGTGGTGCGGCCGAGGAACTCACCGCCGGACAGCGCGATCTGGGTCAGCGGGGTCTGCGCGAAGAGCGGGGACGAGACCTGGCAGGCCACCACCCCCGCCGCGTGCACCTGCTCGAAGACCGTCGGGTACGGCTGCCACTCACGTGGCTCCACCGGCGGCTGCCAGCGCAGCTGGTTCATCAGCTGGTTGCGGCCCGGGATCGCCACCGTGTAGCCGGCCAGGCCGTGCAGCCCCGGCGGCAACCCGGTGCCGACCGAGGCCAGCGAGGTCGCGGTGGTGGACGGGAAGCCCGCGGTGAGCGGCTGCCCGGTCCGGCCCAGCGAACTGGGCAGCAGCGAGGTGAGGAAGGGCGCGTACTCGGGGTGGCGGCGGATCAGCTCCCAGCCGAGGCCGTCCACCAGGAAGACGCAGACCCGGTCGGCCGGGGCGATCGGCAGGGTGCCGGTGAAGCCGGCCACGCCGAGGCCGGCCGCCACCGAGGGCAGCAGGTCGCTGAGCGAGCCGCGGCCGTACTCGGGTGCGGGGGCGTCGGACGGGTCGAGGAGTTCGAAGGCGTCGTGGCTGTAGGGCATGGACATCGTCGCGGTGCCGGGCCTCAGGGCCGGGTGCTGATGGTGGCCTCGGACAGCGCCCGGGCGAAGACCAGCGCCTGGGACACCGTCTCCGGGCCGTCTCCCGCCTCGCTGACCCGCAGTGACAGGTCGTCGGCGGTCGCCGAGCCGGTGTAGCCGTGGTCGGCCTCGCAGTTCGGGTCGGAGCAGCCGGCCGGCTCCAGGTCGAGCCGCTGCACCGCGCCCCAGCCGATGGTCAGCACGACCTCGCGCGGCAGGGTGCCCGGAGTGTACGTCTCGGGGTTGGCCACCATCCGGCTCACCACGACCGAGCCGATCCGGTCCAGCCGGACGCTCTCGGTGGAGGTGGTCGCGTACGGGACCGGGCTGGTGGCGTCGGCGGCCTGCTCGTCGGTGTGGCTCACCACGAACCTGGTCGCGGTCAGCACCAGGACCGTGACGTGCCGGCGGACCTCGTTGGCATCGAAGGTGGTCTCCTGGTGGACCAGGTACGAGGTGATCGGCTCGGGGCCCACCGCGGACTCCACGGCCTCGGACACCAGCGCCGGGTAGTAGCCGCTGCGCTCGATCGCCGAGCGCAGGTCCTGCGTGGTGGTGGTACCGGTCTTCGCCATAACTCCATCCTGGCATGTCCCGCCGACGCAGCGGGCTGGACTGCGCCGTACTTCCGTACCGGGCCGGCGGCGGACCGCCGCCCGGAGGCGCGCAACCCAGGAAGGCTACAGGGTGCTCATGGCGCGCGGGCCCAGATCGGTGCGGACCGGCAGCGGCGCGATCCGCACCCTGGCTCCCAGGATCGCCAGGCCGTGCGGGGCCACCACCACGGGTTCGAGTTCGATCGACGCCAGCTCGGGGACGTCGTCGACCAGTTGGGAGACCCGGAGCAACAGGTCCTCCAGCGCACCGGTGTCCACCGGGTCCGCGCCGCGCCAGCCGAACAGCAGCGGCGCCGCCCGCACCTCGCGGACCAGCGAGGCGACCTCGACGTCGGTCGCCGGGATCAGCCGGTGCGCCACATCGCCGAAGAGCTCGGCCGGGGCCCCGGCCAGGCCGAAGGCCAGGATCGCTCCGACCGCCGGGTCCACGGTGGCGCCGATCACGGTGTCCACGCCGCGCGCGGCCATCCGCTGCACCACCAGCTCGGCCCGCGCCGCGCCGCCGAGCAGCGCGTCCAGCTCGCGATGGGCGCGCCGCAGCCCGTCCTCGTCGGTCAGGTCGAGCCGGACGCTGCCGAGATCGGGCCGGTGCTGCAGGTGGCCGGCGGTCGCCTTGAGCGCCACCGGGTAGCCGAGCTCGGCGGCGGCCCGGACCGCCTGCTCCTCCTCCGGGGCGGGCAGCACCGGGTGGACGTCGATGCCGTAGTGCGCGAGCAGGGCGGTGGCGTCCGGATCGGGCAGGGTGAACCGGGCGCCGCCGGGCTGGGTGCTGGCGGCGGTGGCGGTCCGGGTGCCCAGGGCCTGCTCGACCAGGCGGCGGGCGGCGGGCGGGTCGATCCGGTCCAGCTCGGGCACCCGGGCGGTCTGCTCGGCCTCCTCGGCGTCGCGGCGCCACTGGCCGTAGCGCACGACGTGCGCGAGCGCGCGCACCGCGCGTTCGGGCGCCGGGTAGGCCGGGACGGTGTGCTCGGGGGTGCGCAGCCGGCCGGGCAGGTCGGTGAGCGCGAGGTGGGTCAGCAGCAGCGGCTTGCCCAGCCGGCGGGCCCGGGCCGCGGCGGCCAGCAGTGCCTCGCCGAGCTCCGGGTCGGTGGGCGGCAGCTCCTGGTCGCCCACGAAGTCCTGGCCGGAGGTGGCGATCGGCGGGATCGCGACGGCGATCACCGCGTCCACCGCGCGGTCGGCGAGCGCGGTCTCCAGGGCGATCCGGAAGTTCTCCCCGGTGGCGGCGGTGGTCAGGTCCACCGGGGTGCGCGGGCGCAGCCCGGCGCCCAGGCAGGCGTCGTGGGTGAGCAGGCCGAGCGAGTCGGAGTTGCCGACCACCGCGACCCGGTCGCCGGCCGGCAGCGGCTGGTGGGCGAGCAACTCGCCGGTGTCCAGGAGTTCGGTGATGGTCTCCACCCGGACCACCCCGGCCTGCTGGAAGAGCGCGTCGACGGTGCTGTCGTGCAGCCCGGTGGAGGGCGGCGGGACGGCGTGGCCGGGCGGCAGGCTGCCGGTGTGCCGGGCACCCTTCACCACCACCACCGGCTTGCTCGAGGCGAGCCGCCGGGCGATCCGGGTGAACTTGCGCGGGTTGCCGAACGACTCCAGGTAGAGCAGCACCACGTCGGTGGCCGGGTCCTCCTCCCAGTACTGCAGCAGGTCGTTACCGGAGACGTCGGCCCGGTTGCCGACCGAGGCGAAGGAGGAGACCCCGAGCCCGCGGCGGTGCGCGGCCTCCAGCAGGGCGACCCCGATCGCACCGGACTGGCAGAAGATCCCGAACCGCCCGGCCCGTGGCAGGGCGGGCGCCAGCGAGGCGTTCAGCGGGTGCTCGGGGGCGGTGTTGATCAGCCCGAACGCGTTGGGGCCGATCACCCGCATGCCGGCCGCGCGGGCCTGGCGGACCAGCGCCCGCTGCCGGTCGCGGCCGGCCGGTCCGGTCTCCGCGTAGCCCGCGGTGACCACCACCAGGCCGCGCACGCCGTGCGCGCCGCACTGCGCGACCACGGTCGGCACCACCTCGGCGGGCACCGCCAGGATCGCCAGGTCCACCGGGTCGGGGATCTCCAGGACCGAGCGGTACACCGGCAGCCCGTCCAGCTCGGTGCCGGGCGGGGCGGCGCTGTTCACCGCGTACACCGGCCCGGTGAAGCCGCCGGTCCGCACGTCGCGCAGCAGCGCCCGGCCGGCCGAGCGGGCGGTGCGCGAGACGCCGATCACCGCGACCGAGCGCGGGGCCAGCAGCCGCTGCACCGAGCGCGCCTCGGCCCGGTGCTCGCGGGCGCGCATCACGGCCAGCGAGGCGGCGGTGGGTTCGAGGTCGAACTCGAGGTGCAGCACGCCGTCGGCGAAGCTGCGCCGCTGGGTGTAGCCGGCGTCGGTGAAGACCTTGGCCATCTTGCGGTTCTCGGGCAGCACCTCGGCGGTGAAGCGGCGGATGCCGCGTTCCTGGGCGACCGCGGCGATGTGCTCCAGCAGCACCGAGCCGACCCCGCGGCCGTGGTGGGCGTCCTGCACCAGGAAGGCCACCTCGGCCTCGGTGCCGGTGTCGGAGGGGCGGCCGGTGCTGTCGATCCGGTCGAAGCGGACGGTGGCGATGAAGCGGTCGCGGACCACCACGGCCAGGCCGACCCGGTTGACGTAGTCGTGGTGGGTGAAGCGCTGGACGTCCTTCTCGGACAGCCGGGGGTAGGGCGCGAAGAACCGGAAGTACTTCGACTGGTCGGAGACCTGCGCGTAGAACTCCACCAGCCGCTCGGCGTCGGCCGGAGTGATCGGCCGGATCCGCGCGGCGGCGCCGTCGCGCAGCAGGATGTCGGCCTCCCAGTGCTGGGGGTAGCCGGTCGGGTCGCCGGGAGCCGCGGCGCGCTCCTGGGCCTGGGGGTCGTCCACGCCGCCAGGCTATCCGGCGACGGGCCGGATGGCGCCCGACCGAACTCCGTTCGACCGGGGGGACCGTTTCGGTCCCGGCCGTGCCAGAATGGTCTAGACAACACGGCTCCAAGCAGCACCACCTGAAAGGCACGTCACATGGCTGAGCGCCGCGTCACCATCGGTTGGCCCGAGGGCCTGCACGCCCGTCCCGCCTCCGTCTTCGTCCGTGCGGCGGCCGCCGTCGGCGTGCCCGTCACCATCGCCAAGGCCGGCGGCAACCCGGTCAACGCGGCCTCGATGCTCGGGCTGCTGGCGCTCGGTGCCGAGGGCGGCGACGAGGTCGTGCTGGCCTCCGACGCCGAGGGCGCGGACGCCGCGCTGGACCGGCTCGCCAAGATGGTCCAGGAGGGCTTGGACGAGCTGCCCGCGGCCTGAGCCCGGACCTCCCGGAGGGGTGCCCGCCGAACACCGGCGGCGCACCCCTCCGGCGTGTCCGCCGCGGAAAACAGCCTGCGGCCGGGCCGCGGCTCTGCGAGGCTGCTCGGATGGACCGTAGCCTGCGCTCCCGCCTCGCCCACGCCCACCATCCGATCGCCGCGCCGCTGAGCGACCCGTCGGTCGCCACGCTGCTCGCCCGGGCTCTTCGCCGGGGCGACGAGCGGCTGCTCGACCTCGGCTGCGGCGAGGCCGCCTGGCTGCTGCGCGCGCTGGCCGCGCACCCGGGGGTGACCGCGGACGGCGTCGATCTCGATCCGGACGGGCTCGCCCGGGCCCAGCGGGCCGCCGAACAGCTCGGGGTGGCCCGACGGCTCGGCCTGCACCACCGCGCGGCGGCCGAGTTCACCGCGCCGCACCCCTACGACCTGGTACTCAGCGTCGGCGCCACGCACGCCTTCGGCGGCCCGCTGCCCACCCTGGCCGCGGCCCGCGGACACCTCGCGCCCGGCGGTGCCGTGCTGCTCGGCGAGGGCTACTGGCAGACCCCGCCCGGCGAGGCGGCCACCGCCGCGCTCGGCGGCTCGCCCGACGAGTTCGACGACCTGCCCACCCTGGTCGAACGGATCGTCGCGGACGGCTGGATCCCGGTGTACGCGCACCTCAGCACCCAGCACGAACTGGACGACTACGAGTGGTGCTGGACCGGCTCACTGGCCGGCTGGGCGCTCGACCACCCCGAACTCCCCGAAGCTGCCGAGGCCTTGGCGGCGGCCACCGCCCACCGCACCGGCTGGCTCCGCGGCTACCGCGGCACCTTCGGCTTCGTCACGTTCCTGCTGCGCCCGGCCTGACCGTCCCGGCGGCGCCTCAACCCGGGGCAGGGACCCCGCTTCCTGAAGCACCGTTGACGCCGTCCCGAGCCGCCGCGCCCGGGACGGCGGAACAGCTCACGCTGAGCTGAGCCTGTTCTCAGGCCGTTCAAAGGCAGGCCTGGCGGACTGACCTGCATGACGTCTCTGCTTCTGCCCGCCACGGCCCCAGCCAACGTCACTGCCCCCGCCCCCCGCGAGGCCTCACCACCCGTTGTCGCCCCGAAACGTGCCCGCGTGGTCACGCTCGATCTGATGCGCGGCTACTACGTGGGCGTGCTCGCCGCGATCCACCTCAGCTACGTCCCCTCCCTGCTCGGCCTGTTCGACGGTCGCGGCGGGCTGCTGGTCTCCGAGGCCGAGGGCTTCTTCCTGATCTCCGGGCTGCTGGTGGGCATGCTGCGCCGCCGCGACCTGGAACGGCACGGGCTACTGCGGGTGGCGCGCAACTCGTGGCAGCGGGCCGGGCAGCTGTACGTGGTCGCGGTCACCCTCACGCTGCTCTTCACCTGGATCGGCCGGGTGGCGCTCGCGCACGGCAGGACGCAGGTCAAGGTCGGCCTCGACGATCACTCCACGCCACTGACGCTGCTGGTCAACGCGCTGACGCTGCGCTACACCTACGGCTGGGCGGACTTCCTGAGCTTCTACGTCCCGATGTTCCTGCTCGCACCCCTGACGGTGTGGCTGCTCTCCCGCCGGCTGGCACCACTGATGCTGCTGTTGGCCTACGCGGGCTTCCTGCTGCCCTCGTACTTCGACACCGGCTCCTGCGCTCCGTTCCTGCAGTGGGGGGTGTACTTCTTCCTCGGCATGACCGCGGGCTACCACTGGGACGACATCCGGCGCCTGATGGCCCGGATGTCGCCCGCGCCGCGGCGCGCCCTGCGGGTCGGCCTGGTCGTGGCCACCCTGCTGATCTACGCCGTCGGCATGGTCCTGCTCTACCACCCCACCCTGGTGTCCGCTTCGGGCACCTACGACCACCTGTTCCAGAACAACCGGCTCGGTCTGTTGCGGCCCCTGCTGGCGCCGGTGAGCGTCGCCGGCACGTACCTCCTGGTCCGACGGTTCGAGGAGCCGATCGCGCGCACCGCCGGGAAGGTCCTGCTGCCGTTCGGCCGGAGCTCGCTGTACGTCTACGTCGCGCAGAGCTTCTTCGTCTTCCTGGTGCCGTTCGTGTTCGGACCGCGCGGGTTCTGGTTCAACACCGCGTTCGACCTCTCGGTGATCGCGGCGATCCTGCTCGGGGTGCGCACGAGGTTCCTGGCGTTCCTGATCCCCCGCGCCTGATCCGCCGGCGGACCAGCCCTACACGCGGAGCACCTGCTCGCGGTGGGCGACCACCGCGAGCAGGTGCTGCTGTTCCATCACCTTCCCAGCCGGCTCGCGGGCGCCCGGGATCTCGTCCACCACGCCCGCGTCCTTGCGGCACTCCACGCCCCGGGTCTGCTCCACCAGGTCCCGGGTGGTGAACCGCTCCTTCACCGCCGCCCGGCCCGTCCTGCGACCGGCCCCGCGCGAGGCCGGTCGCCCGGAGCCTCCAGGGGCACGTCAGGAGCCCCCCGGGTGCCGTCCCGACCCGCGGCCACAACTTCGTTTCCGTCAGGCGGAGTTGCACAGCCGTCCGCATCTGCGGGTTTGCGCACCTGGCATTGTCGGTGCACGGATCGCCCGGCTCCACCGGCCACCGTGACGTCGGTTCCGCCGATGTACGACGCCAGGGGCGAGCGAGCAGGGCAATGACGGGAGCGACCTCCTCGGGGCGCCCCATCCGCCCCAGCGGTACTCCTCGGCGCCGCACCCAGTCGGCCGCCCACCGCTCGTAGGACTCGGCACTGCCGCAGACGGCGTGGAGGGCCCGCTGCCGTTCCGTGTCGATGACGTCCCACCGCTCCGCCGCCGTCCGGATGAACCCCGCCACCGCGGGCTCGTCACGCACGTCGCACACGTGCAGGTACAGGCCCTCCCGCCGGCGCCCACGCTCGTGCCGACCGCTGCCCGTCCCTGGCGCAGGTCGCCACCCGGGCGCCCTCCGACAGCAGCAGCTCGACCGCCGAGCGCCCCGCCCCGGTTGTCCCCACACCTACCGGAGGCGGGCCCGGACGCGGCTCAACCCTTGACGCAGACGATCTGCTTCAGCTCGGTGACGACTTGGACAAGGTCCTTCTGCTGCTCCATGACCTTGTCGATCGACTTGTACGCGCCCGGGATCTCGTCCACCACGCCCGCGTCCTTGCGGCACTCCACGCCCCGGGTCTGCTCCACCAGGTCCCGGGTGGTGAACCGCTTCTTCGCCGCCGTCCGGCTCATCTTCCGACCGGCGCCGTGCGAGGCCGAGTTGAACGAGGCCGGGTTGCCCAGACCACGGACGATGAACGAGCTGGTGCCCATCGAGCCGGGGATGATCCCCCACTCCCCCGCGCCCGCGTGGATCGCACCCTTCCGGGTGACCAGCAGGTCGACGCCGTCGTACCGCTCCTCGCTCACGTAGTTGTGATGGCAGCTGATGACGCCGGGGCGGTACTCGACCGTCCTCATCACGCCTTGGCCGTCTTCCTGCCGGCAGCTGACGACCGGATCGAAGCCGACCTTCGCCCGGCGGAACTCGCTGCGGACCACGTCCTGGAAGAGCGCCATCATGATCGCCCGATTGCGCTTGGCGTACTCCTGCGCCCAGAACAGGTCCTGCCGGTAGGCGGCCATCTGCGGGGTGTCCGCGATGAAGACCGCCAGGTCGCGGTCGGGCAGGCCCTGGTTGTGCGGGAGCGAGCGGGCCACGGTCATGTGGTGCTCGGCCAGTTCCTTGCCGATGTTGCGCGAACCGGAGTGCAGCATCAGCCAGACCGAGCCGTCGGTGTCCAGGCAGAACTCGATGAAGTGGTTGCCGCTGCCCAGCGTGCCCATCTGCTGCAGGGCCCGCTCGCGCCGCCAGCGGACCTCCGGGGCGACCGCGTCGAAGCGGTCCCAGAAGTCGTCCCAGCCCGAGGTCGGCAGGCCGTGCATCCGGCGCGGGTCGACCGGGTCGCCGTGCATGCCACGGCCGACCGGGATCATCTGCTCGATCCTGGAGCGCAGCCGGCCCAGGTCGTCGGGCAGGTCACCGGCCGTGAGCGAGGTCTTCACCGCGCTCATCCCGCAACCGATGTCGACCCCGACCGCGGCCGGGCAGACCGCGCCGTTCATGGCGATGACCGAGCCGACGGTCGCGCCCTTGCCGAGATGCACGTCCGGCATCACGGCCAGACCGTGCAGCCAGGGCAGTGAGGAGATGTTGCGCAGCTGCTGCATCGCCGCGCCTTCCACCGTCGCCGGATCCGTCCACATCCGGATCGGGACCCGGGCACCGGGAACTTCGGTGTACGACATGGTGAGCTGACCCCCAAAGGTCGATATGTCCAGGGTAGAACTGCCACGCGAAGCGTCCGGCATGGCTCGGGAAGTCGATGAACAGCCCGGCGCGGGGCCCGGGGAAGGGGACTCAGGCGGCGCGTCGGCGCAGCGAGGCGCGTGGGGAGGAGGACGGCCTCGGGGAGCGCAGGGCGTACCGGCGCCTGCCTGGGTGCTCGACCCGCATGATGACCGCCTCCTCTCCGATGCCGGTGATCCGAAACCGGTGATCCGATGCCGCACCGCGCGGCAGGGCTATCTACCCACGGGCCGCACGGCCCGGGCAAGCCAATAAAAGGAGGCCCGGCGGGTGCTTCCGCCGGGCCTCCTGAGGACGGGTCAGGGTCAGGACGACACGACGCTGACCTCGCCGATACCGAGCTCCTTCACCGGGTCGGCGATCACCGCGGCGTCCCCGACCAGGACGGTGACCAGCCGGTCCGGCTGGAAGCCCTCGACCACGGCGGCGGTGGCGGCCGCGGTGTCGAGCTCGGCCAACTGCCGGTAGACCTCCGCCTGGAAGTCGTCCGGCAGCTGCTGCTCGACCTGGTCGGCGAGCGTGCCGGCGACCGAGCCGGCCGTCTCGTACTTGAGCGGCGCGACGCCGACCAGGAACTGCACGGCCTCCTCGCGCTCACCGTCGGTGAGGCCCTCGGCGGCCAGGGTGCGCAGGATGGTCCAGGTGTCGGCCAGCGCGGGCGCGGTGGACGCGGTGTCCACCGAGCCGCTGATCGCCAGCAGCGCGCGCCCCGAGCCGTCGGCCGCCGAGCGCAGCGGCTGGGCGAAGGAGCGGACGCCGTAGGTGTAGCCCTTCTCCTCGCGCAGCACCCGGTCGAGCCGGGAGGTGAGGGTGCCGCCCAGGCAGTAGGTGCCGAGGGTCTGGGCGGCCCAGGCGGGATCGTGCCGGTCCGGGCCGATCCGGCCGATCAGCAGCTGGGTCTGCACCGAGCCGGGCCGGTCGACGATGATCACTCGCGCGGTGTCGTCCGCGGTGACCGGCGCCGGGACGCTAGGCTCGGCCGACTCGCCGGTCCAGCCGCCGAGGGTGGCCTCCAGCAGGGCGGGCAGGTCGACCCCGGTGAGGTCGCCGACCACCACGGCGGTGGCGGTGGCCGGGCGGACGTGCGCGGCGTAGAAGGCCTGGACGGCGGCGCGGTCGATCGGCTTGACCGTCTCGGCGGTGCCGCCGCGTGGACGGGAGAGCCGGTCGGCGGCGTCGAACAGCTCGGCGTAGAGCGCCTTGGCGGCGCGCCGGGCCGGGTTGGCCTGCTCGTGGACGATCTCGTCGAGCCGGTTGGCGACCAGCCGCTCGATCTCGTCGGCGGGCAGCGCGGGGGCGCGCAGGGCGTCGGCGAGCAGGTTGAGGCCGCGCTCCAGCCGGGAGGCCGGAACCTCCAGAGCGAGCCGGATGCCGAGGTGGTCGGCGTGCGCGTCCAGCGTGGCGCCGGCGCGCTCCAGCTCACCGGCGTACTCCTCGGCGGTGAGCGTGTCGGTGCCCGCGGTGAAGGCCCGGGCGAGGATGCCGGCCACCCCGTCCAGCCCGGCCGGCTCGGCGGCGAGCGGTGCGTCGAGCAGCACCTCGACGGCCACCAGCTGCTGGCCGGGGCGGTCGCAGTGCAGCACGGTCAGCCCGTTGGCGAGCCGGCCGCGGGTCGGCGCGGGGAACGCCCACGGGGTCGGCGTGCCGGGCTGCGGCTGCGGGTGGAAGGTCATGGCGGGGACGTAGGCGCTCATGCGGCGTCCTCCTCGTCGGTCGCGGCGTCGTCGGCGTTGGTGGGCTCGTAGACCAGGACGGCGCGGTTGTCCGGCCGCAGCCGGGCCGCGGCGATCGCCCTGACCTCCTCGGCGGTGACGTCGAGGACCCGCTCCAGCGCGCCGTTGAGCAGCTTCGGGTCGCCGAACAGCACGGCGTAGCGGCACAGTTCGTCGGCCCGGCCGCTGACCGTGGTGAGCCGGTCGAGCCACTCGCGCTCGATCTGGGCCTGCGCCCGCTCCAGCTCCTCGGGGGTCGGGCCCTCGGCGGCGAACCGGGCCAGCTCCTCGTCGATCGCCCGGTCGATCCGGTCGATGGTGGCGTCGCCCGAGGACTTCACGTCCAACCAGCCCAGCGAGGGGGCGCCGGCGAGCCGGAGCATGCCGAACCCGGCCGAGACCGCGCTGCGGTCGCGGCGGACCAGGCGGTTGTAGAGCCGGCTGGACTCGCCGGAGCCGAGCACGGTGAGCGCCAGGTCGGCGGCGTCGGCCTCGCGGGTGCCGTCGTGCGGCAGGCGGTAGGCGGCCATCAGCGCGCGGGCCGGGACCTCCTCCTCGACCAGCTCGCGCAGCTCCTGCCCGATGGTCTCGGGCAGCGTGCCGTCCCGCGGCGGCTGCTTGCCGTCGTGGCCGGGGATGCTGCCGAAGTACTTCTCGATCCAGGCGACGGTCTGCTCCGGGTCGATGTCGCCGACCACCGACAGCACCGCGTTGTTGGGTGCGTAGTAGGTGCGGAAGAACGCCCGGGCGTCCTCCAGCGTGGCGGCGTCCAGGTCGGCCATCGAGCCGATGGGGGTGTGGTGGTACGGGTGCCCCTCCGGGTACGAGAGCGCGGTGAGCCTCTCGAACGCCGTGCCGTACGGGACGTTGTCGTAGCGCTGGCGGCGCTCGTTCTTGACGACGTCGCGCTGGTTCTCCATCGAGGTGTCGTCCAACGCGGCCAGCAGCGAGCCCATCCGGTCCGCCTCCAGCCAGAGCGCGAGCTCCAGCTGGTGGGCGGGCATGGTCTCGAAGTAGTTGGTGCGCTCGAAGCTGGTGGTGCCGTTGAGCGAACCGCCGGCGCCCTGGACCAGCTCGAAGTGGCCGTTGTTGGAGACGCTCGCGGAGCCCTGGAACATCAGGTGCTCGAAGAGGTGGGCGAGACCCGTACGGCCCTGCACCTCATGGCGGGAGCCGACGTCGTACCAGAGACAGACGGCGGCCACCGGGGTGAGGTGGTCCTCGGAGAGCACCACGCGAAGGCCGTTGGCCAGCCGGTGCTCGGTGATGGCGATACCGCCGGTGGAGGCGGGGGCCGGATTGGCCATGCGCTCGGGTCCTTCCCGTCGGATGGGTCGGGGGGTGTCTACGGCCCCCATTGTGGTGCAACGATCGAAACGCCGGGACACGTCCGCGCGGGCCGGGCGTTCGCCACCGGCGGAAGTCGCCGGCGGTGGTCCTCACGAAGGCCACTGGCGGGCGCTGTCCGCCGGAGGGTCCACAATGGGGGTCGCCGTACCCCCGTGACGACACGTGAAGCAGCTGACAGACGCAAGGGAGCCCCGCCGCGATGGCCCGCCGCAGTTCGCCGACCCCGCCGCCCGGAGACTTCGAGGAGCAGATCCTCGACGTCGACGTCGTGGACGAGATGCAGCGCTCCTACCTCGAGTACGCCTACTCGGTGATCTACTCCCGCGCCCTGCCGGACGCGCGGGACGGTCTCAAGCCGGTGCACCGCCGCATCCTCTACCAGGCCAACGAGATGGGCCTGCGCCCCGAGCGCGCCCACGTGAAGTGCGCCCGCGTGGTCGGCGAGGTGATGGGTCGGCTGCACCCGCACGGGGACGCCTCGATCTACGACTCGATCGTCCGGATGGCACAGCCCTTCTCGATGCGGGTCCCGCTGATCGACGGCCACGGCAACTTCGGCTCGCTCGGCAACGACGACCCGCCGGCCGCGATGCGCTACACCGAGTCCCGGCTGACGGCGGCCTCGATGTCGCTGGTGGAGTCGATCCACGAGGAGACCGTCGACTTCGGCCCCAACTACGACGGCAGCGAGCAGGAACCGGTGGTGCTCCCGGCCGCCTTCCCGAACCTGCTGGTCAACGGCTCCTCCGGGATCGCGGTCGGGATGGCGACCAACATGCCGCCGCACAACCTGAGCGAGGTGATCGCCGCCGCCCGGCACCTGATCAAGCACCCGGGCGCCGACCTCGACACGCTCATGCGGTTCATCCCCGGCCCGGACCTGCCGACCGGCGGCCGGATCGTCGGCCTCTCCGGCATCCGGGACGCCTACGAGACCGGCCGCGGCACGTTCAGGATGCGCGCCACCGCGACGGTGGAGAACGTCACCGCCCGCCGCAAGGGCATCGTGGTGACCGAACTGCCGTTCGCGGTCGGGCCGGAGAAGGTGATCGCCAAGATCAAGGACCTGGTCAACGCGAAGAAGCTGCAGGGCATCGCGGACATCAAGGACCTGACCGACCGCGAGCACGGGCTGCGCCTGGTCATCGAGGTCAAGAACGGCTTCGTCCCCGAGGCGCTGCTCGAGCAGCTCTACAAGCTGACGCCGCTGGAGGAGACCTTCGGCATCAACAACGTGGCGCTGGTGGACGGCCAGCCGCTCACGCTGGGCCTCAAGGAACTGCTGGAGGTCTACGTCGACCACCGCTTCGAGGTGGTCCGCCGGCGCAGCGACTTCCGCCGCCGCAAGCGGCAGGAGCGACTGCACCTGGTCGAGGGCCTGTTGGTGGCGCTCGTCGACATCGACGAGGTGATCGCGCTGATCCGGTCCAGCGACAACGCGGCGCAGGCCAAGGAGCGGTTGATCGAGCGGTTCGGGCTCTCCGAGGTGCAGACCGCGTACATCCTGGACACCCCGCTGCGCCGGCTGACCCGCTTCGACCGGGTGGAGCTGGAGGCCGAGCAGGCCAAGCTGACCGCGGAGATCACCGAGCTGACCGAGATCCTGGAGTCGGACGGCAAGCTGCGCAGCGTGGTCTCCGGTGAGCTGGGCGCGGTCGCCAAGCAGTTCGGCACCGAGCGGCGCACCGTGCTGCTGGAGTCCGGCGCCGTTCCGTCGGCGGCGCTGGCCGTGCCGCTGGAGGTGGCCGACGACCCGTGCCGGGTGCTGCTCTCCTCGACCGGCCTGCTGGCCCGGACGGCGGACGGCGAGCCGATGGAGGCCGGCGAGTCCCGGGCCAAGCACGACCTGATCGTCTCGGCCGTGCCGGCCACCGCGCGGGCCGACGTGGGCGCGGTGACCTCGGTCGGGCGGGTGTTGCGACTGCCGGTGATCGACCTGCCGGCCTTGCCGCCGCAGCGCGCGATGTCGCTGGCGGGCGGCGCACCGGTCAGCGAGTTCCTGCGGCTGGAGGCCGAGGAGCGGGTGATCGCGCTGACCACGTTGGACGAGTCCTCGCCCGGCCTGGCCCTGGGCACGGTGCAGGGCGTGGTCAAGCGGGTGGTGCCGGAGTGGCCGGCCAACAAGGACGAGTTCGAGGTGATCGCGCTCAGGGAGGGCGACGAGCTGGTGGGCGCGGTGGAGCTGCGCACCGGCGAGGAGGACCTGGTCTTCATCACCAGCGACGCCCAGCTGCTGCGCTACCCGGCGGGCCAGGTCCGCCCGCAGGGCCGTCCGGCGGGCGGGATGGCCGGGATCAAGCTCGCGGAGGGCGCCCGGGTGCTCTCCTTCACCGCGGTGGACCCGGCGGAGGACGCCGTGGTGGTCTCGGTGGCCGGTGCCTCCGGCACCCTCGCCGGCGAGGAGCAGACCAGCTGGAAGATGACGCCGTTCGAGCAGTACCCGCGCAAGGGCCGGGCCACCGGCGGCGTGCGCTGCCAGCGCTTCCTGCGCGGCGAGGACGTGCTGGCCTTCGCCTGGGCGGGGGCCGCGCC
>NZ_JBVHLF010000076.1:0-6788 GCF_055559155.1 Kitasatospora sp. NPDC024654 | reverse complement strand
AGGAGAGGAGCGGTGGGGGGGACGAAAGTTGGTCCAGGGGGGCGGGGAGGGGGGGGGGGGGAGAGGGGGGGGGGGGGGGGGGGGCCCCCCCCCCCCCCCCCCCCCCCCCGCCGTTCCGGGGCGCACGGTAGGGTGCCCGAGGTGATCACCTGTAGCAGTGCGTCGAGCGAACTCGACGAGCCACTGGCCGCCACCGCGGCGACCGCCGCGACCTGGCTGCTGCTGGAGCAGCCCGGGCCGTGGGGTGCGAAGGCGCTGACCGGGAGCCACCTCGACACCGAGCTGGGCCGGGCGCTGGACGCGGCCTGCGCGGGGACCGGTGTCCGACCGGCGCTGATCCGCCGGCCCGGGCGGCACGCCGACAACCTCCCGCTCGCCGGGCACCAGGTCGTGCTGGCCCACACCCGCCCCGGCCGCTCCTGGGTGCGCCGCGCCGAACTGACCGACCCCGCCGAGCTGCTGACACTGGACCTGGCCGCCGCCGGGGCCGGCGAGCACGGCGGCTTCGGAGTCCCGCACACCGGCGGCCCGCTGGCGCTGGTCTGCACCAACGGCCGCCGGGACCGCTGCTGCGCGCTGCTCGGACGGCCGCTGGCGGCCGAGCTGGCGGTGGCCGGGCACAGCGAGGTCTGGGAGGTCACCCACCTGGGCGGGCACCGGTTCGCGCCGACCATGCTGGTCCTCCCGTACGGCTACGCCTATGGCCGGCTCGGCGAGGCCACGGCCAAGGAGGTGCTGGCGGCGACCGCCGCCGGGCACACCGTGCCGCAGTGGTCGCGCGGGCGTTCCTGCTGGGACCGGCCCGGCCAGGCGGCCGAGCAGGCGGTGCGCGAGCTGACCGGCGACACCACGGCGGACGCGCTGACCGTCAGCCAGCGGGCCCTGGCCGAGGACCGCTGGGAGTGCCGGGTGGAGCACGCCGACGGCCGGGGCTGGTGGGTCGAGGTGGTCCAGCGGAGGAGCGTGCCGGCCCGCCCGGAGAGCTGTGAAAAGGCCCCCGGCACGCCGAGCCGGATGGAGGTCCGCGGAGTGCAACCGCTGGACGGTCCTTACCGAGGGTGAGTCGTCCGTTCGGCGGAGGCCACGCGGCGACTCCCGGTGACGACTGCCTAGCGTGACCGCATGGATACGACACCCCATCGGACCGTGCTGCCCGGTGTCGCCCGGCTGCGGTACGGCGTCGCACTGGCCACCGCGATAGTCGTGGGCGCGGGCTCGATCCTCCTCGGCGGTGCCGGGAGCGCGTACGCGGAGCCCGTGCCCGGCCACCACCAGCTGGACGGGACCAGCGCACCCGACACCGACGACACCACCCCCGGCACCGACGGCCCCACCCCCGGCGGCGCAGACACCGGCCAGACCGCGCCGGCCATCGACGACACCACTCCGGCTGCCGCCGATGACGAGTCCACCGCCCCCGCCGCCGGGACGAGTTCGCACCGGAACACCGAGGCGGCCGTGACGTTCGCACTGACCCAGGTCGGCAAGCCGTTCGTGATGGGCGGCAACGGCCCGAACGGCTACGACTGTTCGGGCCTGGTCCAGCAGTCCTACCGCCGGGCGGGCATCAGGCTGCCGCGGATCGCCAACGACCAGTACGAGGCGACCACCCACCTCGGGCCGGGCCAACTCCGCCGCGGCGACCTGCTGTTCTGGTCCTCGGACGGCAGCGCCCGCGGCATCCACCACGTCGCCATCTACCTGGGCGGGGACCGCTACGTCGAGGCGGCGCACCAGGGTACGAAGGTCCGGATCTCGAAGATCGTCAAGGGCTACCACCCCACCCACCTCGGCCGCCCCTGACTCCCCCGCGCGCGGACGGTCCCCGGCAGCAGGCGCCGCCGGGGACCGTTTGCCGTGCCGGTGCCCGCTCAGACCGCCCCGGCGCCGGTCAGCGAACGGACCTCCAGCTCGGCGAACTTGTCCGCGTCAGCCTGCTCCTCGCCACTGACCGTGCCCACCCAACCGGCCAGGAAGCCCAGCGGGATGGAGATCAGACCGGGGTTCTCCAGCGGGAACCAGTGGAAGTCCACGCCCGGGAACATCGCGGTCTTGCTGCCGGAGACCACCGGGGAGAAGAGCACCAGGACCAGGGCCGGCACCAGGCCGCCGTAGGTCGCCCAGCAGGCCCCCCGGGTGGTGAACCGGCGCCAGAAGAGGTTGTAGAGCAGGGTGGGCAGGTTGGCCGAGGCCGCCACCGCGAACGCCAGACTGACCAGGAAGGCGACGTTGAGCCGCTGGGCGAACAGACTGAGCACGATCGCCGTGCCGCCGATCACCACCGCTGCCAACCGGGCCACCACCACCTCCTGACGGTCGCTCACCGCTGGCCGGTCCGCGCGGCGGAACGCTTCGGCGTAGAGGTCGTGGGCGAAGGAGACCGAGGAGGCCAGGGTCAGCCCGGCCACCACGGCGAGGATGGTGGCGAAGGCGATGGCCGAGGTGATCGCGAAGAGCAGGGCTCCCCCGGTACTGCCGTCGCCGCCGCCGAGCTTGAACGCGAGCAGCGGAACGGCGGTGTTCCCGGCCGAGTTGGCGGCCTTCACCGCCTTGGAGCCGACCAGCGCGGTCGCCCCCAGCCCCAGCACCACGGTCATCAGGTAGAAGCAGCCGACCAGCCCGATGGCCCAGACCGTGGACCGCCGGGCGGCCCGTGCGGTGGGCACGGTGTAGAAGCGGGACAGGATGTGCGGCAGGCCGGCCGTGCCGAGCACCAGGGCCAGGCCGAGACTGACGAAGTCGAGCCGCTCGGTGGCGGTCCCGCCGTACTTCAGGCCCGGCTCGAGGTACCGGGAACCGGCGCCGCTGCCCCGGGCCGCCGCCTCCATCAGGCCGGCGACGTCGCCGTGGAAGCGGACCAGCACCCAGCCGGTGAGCAGCACCGCCCCGGTCATCAGCATCATCGCCTTGACGATCTGGATCCAGGTGGTGGCCCGCATCCCGCCGACCGTGACGTAGATGACCATCAGGGCGCCGACCGCGACGATAGTCCAGGTCTTGGCCGCCGCCCCGGTGGTGCCGAGCAGCAGGGCGACCAGACTGCCCGCACCGACCATCTGGGCGATCAGGTAGAGCAGGGTCACCACCACACTGGCGCTGCCGGCCGCGGCCCGGACCGGACGCTGCCGCATCCGGGTGGTCAGCACGTCGGCCAGCGTGTAGCGGCCGGTGTTGCGGACCAGCTCGGCGACCCACATCAGGACCACCAGCCAGGCCACCAGGAAGCCGATGCTGTAGAGCACGCCGTCGTAGCCGTAGAGCGCGATCAGGCCGGTCACCCCGAGGAACGAGGCGGCCGAGAGGTAGTCGCCGGAGAGCGCGATGCCGTTCTGCAACGGGCCGAAGTCGCGGCCGCCGGCGTAGAAGTCCTCGGTGGCCTGGCCGCGGCGGCCGACCCAGACGGTGATCGCCAGGGTCACCACGACCACCAGCGCGAAGAGCACGACCGCCAGCTCGTGGTGCTGACCGCCGGCCGGCGCGAGCGCCGGGTGGCCGGGAACGGGTGGGTGGGGCTCGGTCAGGTTCATCGCAGCTGGTCCTGGGTGTCCCAGCGCAGCCCGAGAGCGGCTCGGTCGCGCTTGATGCGGGCATTGCGGGCGTAGAGCAAAGTGATCACGAAGGTCGAGACGAACTGCAGCAGGCCGAGCAGCCAGGCAACGCTGAACGGCCCGGCGAGGCGGCTGCGCATCAGATCGGGCGCGATCGCCTGCGCGGTCACGTAGAGGAGGTACCAGCCGAGGAAGACCGCGGTGGCGGGGAAGACGAACCTGCGGTAGCTGCGCCGGATCTCCTGGAAGGTGGCGCTCTGCTGCACCGCCCGGTAGACCTCGGCGGCGGCCGGGTCCGGTGGCGGCTCCGCCTGCCGCGGTGCCGGAACGATGGGACTCACCGTGACGGTGTGCTCCGCCGCCGCCCGCCCGCGAGCGGCTCGACGACCCGGCCCCACGGCCCCATTGGGGACGGACCACCGGTCGAACCACTGGCTCGAACGGGACGGCCGACCGACCGGTCCGGTGACTTGCTGCTGTGCCAAAGCTGCTCCTGCCCGGGATGCACCACCGAGCGGTGGGCGTCGGGATAGCGGCACCGCGAGCACTCCGGACGACCCGCCCCGAAGATCCATTCGGCGTACCGACGGTGCCCTGACGGCACCATGATGGCGGGTCAGAATCGGAGATATGGCACCCAGCCGGATTTTTCACCCATTGAGGCGAGATCAGCCGTGCTGTTCACTCCGGGAAATCCCGTGTCGGAACGCATAACTGACCGCCTGTGCACGATCCCTGACCGCGGTCTTCGCGAAGAGATTATTGATATGAGTTTTCACCGTGGCCGGGCTGACGAAGAGCTCCGCCGCGATCTCGGTGTTCGACAACCCCTCGGCGATCAGCGCCAGTACTTCCGCCTCCCGGGCCGTCAGGCCGTCCGGGAGGGGCTGTTGGGCCGACCGCGCCGGGGGCCGCGCCGGTTCCGGGGCTGGCGCGGCGAGCCGTTCCAGCAGCCGGCGCTGCACCTGCGGGGAGAGTCCGGCCGCCCCGGAACGGACGGCCGCGATGGCCCGGGCGATCTCCTCCGCCCCCGCGTCCTTGGTCAGGTACCCCCGGGCGCCGGCCTGCAGCGCCGGGAAGAGCGAGTCGTCGTCGGCGTAGGTGGTCAGCACCACCACCTCGGTCGCCGGGTGCTCGCCACGGATCCGACGGGTGGCCTCCACCCCGTCGCAGCGCGGCATCCGCAGGTCCATCAGCACGACGTCCGGGGCCCGTTCGGCGACCAGCTGGACCGCCTCCTCGCCGTCGGCCGCCGCCCCGACCACCTCGATGCCGGGCAGCAGCCCCAGCAGCATCACGATCCCCTCCCGCACCACGGTCTGGTCGTCCGCCACCAGCACCCGGGTCGGCTGCTCCGCCCCGCCCGTCGGCCGCTCGCTCATGCCGGCACCCGCAGCAGCACGCGCCATCCTCCGTCGTCCGGGCCCGCCAGCAGGCTGCCGCCGAGCAGTTCCGCGCGTTCACGCATTCCCAGCAGACCGTACCCGCTACCGCTGCCGGCCAACTCGGCCGACACCTCACCGCGCGGCCCGCGGACGTTGCGGACCTCCAGCTCCACCTCCTCCGGCAGGTAGCGCAGCAGGACCGTGCAACCGCCGCCGGACGCGTGCTTGCGGACGTTGGTGAGCGCCTCCTGCGCGGTCCGCCGGACGGCCAGCCCGGCCTCGGCGGCGAGCGGCCGCGGGGTTCCCTCCACGGTCAGCACGGCGTTCTCGTCCCGTACGAGCTGCACCAGGTAGTCCCCGACCGGGACGAACTCGCCGCGCAGCGCGGAGAGCGCCTGCCGGGTCTCGGCCAGCCCGTCCTGGGCCATCCGCCGGGCCGCCACCACTCGTTCCCGGATCTGCCCGCGATCGGCCCCGCCGTCCAGCATCAGCCGCGCCGCCTCCAGGTGCACCAGCTGCGCGGAGAGGCTGTGCGCCAGCACGTCGTGGATCTCCCGGGCGATCCGGGCCCGCTCGGCCAGCGCCGCCGACTCCGCCTCGGCCGCCTTCGCGGCCAGCTGCTGGGCCAGCAGCAGCCGGGCGGTCGCCCGCGCCTCGCCGTCCAGCCGCAACAGGTAGCCGAGCAACAGCAGACCGACCACGGTGAGCACGGTGCCCAGCGGGGAGTCGCGGGTGGTCGTGCTGTACGAGGCCAGGGCCATCAGGGTGGCCGGCACGGCCAGCGTCAGCGGCAGCCGGAGCAGCACGATCACCGACATCGCGCACCAGATCACGTTCGCCAGCAGCACCCCGTGGGTCTGCTGGGCCGCCCAACTGACCACCAGCAGTCCGATGATGCAGCCCAGGGCCGCCCGCGGCCAGTGCCGCCGCGAGGCCACGAAGAGACCGTAGAAGATCGCCCCCGCCGAGATGATCAGTACCGCCGCGACGACCGCGGTCGCCGCCGAGTGCTGGCTCCCGGCGTACGTCCCCCAGACGACCGAGCCCAACAGCGCCAAACGCCCGACGACGGACAGCAGCGCCCCGGCCCAGGAGGAGTTCCTCCGGTCCAGGGGCGGCTCCTGCGGCCAGCGGGTCCAGTACTCCAGTGGCACGTACATTCCCTCCACGGCCGGCCCGGCTCAGCCGAGCACGGTGGCCCGGCGCGGGCCGCCTTCCAGGTTCTGGGCCCTCCAGTTCACCACGGCGCCGCGGACCAGGAGCAGCGCCGCCAGCGCGAGCAGCAGGTCGTTGGTCCCCTGGTGGACGCCGAGCGCGGCGGCCACCGCGAACAGGCCGACCCGCAGCGCGATCATGCCGACCCAGGCGGCCAGCGCGGCCTTGCTGCCCTTGGCCCACACGGTACCGTCAGCATCCCGCCAGACCCGGACGGTCCAGCCCCAGACCGAGCCCATCGCGATCTCGATCAGGATCCCCACCACCAGCAGCCCGACAGCGGCGGCCTTGTGGTGCGGGTCGATCAGGCTCGGGTCACGCAGCGCGACCACGGCGAGGATCACCGGCAGGAGCCAGAAGCGGCGCTCGGTGTCGATCCGGCGGGCCCGCATCTGGCGGGCGAGCACGAACACGACCGCGGCGATGATGATGACGATGTTGGAAAGCCCGGCCATCGGAAGTTCTCCATCCCGGCTGGAAGAGGGGGTGCTGACCTCTACGACGGTACGGATCCGGTGGCGCAGGGTGATCGGCGCCAGGGTTGAAACGGCGGCGGGGGGGGGGGGGGGGGGGGGGGGGGGGGGGGGGGGGGGGGGGGGGGGGGGGGGGGGGGGGGGGGGGGGGGGGGGGGGGGGGGGGG
>NZ_JBVHLF010000075.1:14505-34843 GCF_055559155.1 Kitasatospora sp. NPDC024654 | reverse complement strand
GACCAACGACCACCCTGGACCACACCCGCCGCAACCGGCAACGCGGCCCACTCCACCCGGAACAGCGACTCGTGATGAGCACCGCGAGCAGCACCCAGCTGCTCGGCGGAGATCTCGCGCAGCGCCAGGGAGCGCGCCGACATCACCGGCCGGCCGGTGCCGTCGGCGAGGTCCAGGGCGACCTCGCCACGGCCCAGCGGGGTGATCCGCACGCGCAGCGTGGACGCCCCGGTGGCGTGCAGGGTGACGCCGCTCCAGGCGAACGGCAGGCCGCCGCGGAGCGCGTCGTCGGAGGTGTCGGCACCCAGCGCGTGCAGGGCGGCGTCCAGCAGGGCGGGGTGCAGACCGAACCGGTCGGCGTCGTCCTCGGCCCCGGTGGGCAGGGCGATCTCGGCGAGGATCTCGGTGCCGCGCAGCCAGGCGGCCCGCAGGCCCTGGAAGGTGGGGCCGTAGCCGAAGCCGGCCTCGACCAGGTCGGTGTGGATCTGCTGGACGTCGACCGGGCGGGCGTCGGCGGGCGGCCAGGCGGCGAGGTCGAAGCCGGCCGGCGCGGCGCCGGCGCTGAGCACACCGGTGGCGTGCCGGCTCCACGGCTCGTCGGCCGGGGCGCCCTCGATCCGGGAGTGCAGGCTGAGCGAGCGGCTGCCGTTCTCGTCGGCGCCGCTGACCACGATCTGCAGCTGCACACCGCCCTGCTCGGGCAGCAACAGCGGTGCCTCGAGGGTGAGTTCCTCGATCAGGTCGCAGCCCACCTGGTCACCGGCGCGGATCGCCAGGTCGACGAAGGCGGTGCCCGGCAGCAGGACGGCGCCCCGCACAGCGTGGTCGGCCAGCCAGGGGTGGGTGTCCAGGGCGAGCCGGCCGGTGAACAGGAAGCCGTCGACGTCGGCGAGGGCCACCGCGGCACCCAGCAACGGGTGGTCGGCGGAGTCGAGGCCGATCGCGGCGACGTCACCGAGCGGGCTGCCGCCCTCCAGCCAGTAGCGCTCGCGCTGGAAGGCGTAGGTCGGCAGGTCCGCCCGGCGGGCGCCTTGGCCGGCGAAGACCCCGTCCCAGTCGAGGGCCTGGCCGCGGACGTGCGCCTCGGCCAGCGCGGTGGTGAAGGTGCGGACCTCGGGGCGGTCGGCGCGCAGCACCGGCAGGAACGCGACGGGCTCGGTGACGCAGGCCTGGCCCATCGCCGAGAGCACGCCGTCGGGGCCCAACTCCACGACGGTGCTGACGCCTTCGCGCTCCAGCACGCGCATCGCGTGGTGGAAGCGGACGCCCTCGCGGACGTGCCGCACCCAGTACTCGGGGGTGCCGATCTCCTCGGCGGTCACCAGCTCGCCGGTGAGGGTGGAGACGATCGGGACGGTCGGGGCGGCGTAGTTCACCACCTGGGCGCAGCGCCGGAATTCGGCGAGCATGCCGTCCATGTGCGGGGAGTGGAAGGCGTGGCTGACCCGCAGCCGCCTGGTCTTGCGGCCCTCGGCCTGCCAGTGGGCGGCGATGGCGAGCACGGCGTCCTCGTCGCCGGCGATCACCACGGCCTCGGGGCCGTTGACGGCGGCGACGGCGACCTGGCCCTCGCGGCCGGCGATGCTCGCCAGCACCTCGGCCTCGGTGGCCTGGAGCGCCACCATGGCGCCGCCGCCGGGCAGTTCCTGCATCAGCCGGCCACGGGCGGCGACCAGCAGCGCGGCGTCCTGCAGGGTGAGGACGCCGGCGACGTGGGCGGCGGCCAGCTCGCCGATCGAGTGACCGGCCAGGAAGTCGGGACGCAGGCCCCAGGACTCGGCGAGGCGGAAGAGCGCCACCTCGAGCGCGAACAGCGCCGGCTGGGTGTAGGCGGTCTGGTGCAGCAGCTCGGCCTCGGCCGAGCCCTCGGCCGCGAACAGCACCTCGCGCAGCGGGCGCTCCAGCTGGAGGTCGAGGTGACCGCACGCCTGGTCGAGGGCCTTGGCGAAGACCGGGAACGTCTCGTACAGCTCGCGGCCCATGGCCAGGCGCTGGCTGCCCTGGCCGGTGAAGAGGAAGGCGGTGCGGCCCGCGTCGGGCGTGCCCTGGACGAGGCCCGGCAGACCGGTGCCGTCGGCCAGCGCGCGCAGCCCCTGCTGGAACTCCGCGCGGTCGCCGGCCACCAGCGCGGCCCGGTGCTCGAAGCTCGCGCGGGTGGTGGCCAGCGAGTGACCGAGGTCGGCGGGGCTCTGCCCGGGGTGGGCCGCCAGGTGCGCGTGCAGCCGCTCGGCCTGCTCGCGCAGCGCCTCGGGGGTCTTGGCGGAGAGCACCCAGGGCAGCACCGCCGGCGTGACGGCGACCGGCTCGGTACCCGCGACCGGCTCGGTGGCCTGCGGGGCCTGCTCGATGACGGTGTGGGCGTTGGTGCCGCTCATACCGAACGAGGAGACGCCGGCGCGGCGCGGGTGGTCGGTCTCGGGCCACGGCGTCGCCTCGGTGAGCAACTCGACGGCGCCAGCGCTCCAGTCGACGTGCTCGCTGGGCGTGTCGACGTGCAGGGTGCGCGGCAGCACGCCGTGCCGCATCGCCATCACCATCTTGATGACGCCGCCGATGCCGGCGGCGGCCTGGGTGTGGCCGATGTTGGACTTCAACGAGCCGAGCCAGAGCGGCCGTTCGGCGGGGCGGTCCTGGCCGTAGGTGGCGAGCAGCGCCTGGGCCTCGATCGGGTCGCCGAGGGTGGTGCCGGTGCCGTGCGCCTCGACCGCGTCGACCTCACCGGCCGTCAGACCGGCGTCGGCCAGGGCCTGCCGGATCACCCGCTGCTGCGAGGGGCCGTTGGGGGCGGTCAGGCCGTTGCTGGCGCCGTCCTGGTTGATCGCCGAGCCGCGCACGATCGCCAGCACCGGGTGACCGTTGCGCTGGGCGTCGCTGAGCCGCTCGACCAGCAGCATGCCGACGCCCTCGCCCCAGGCGGTGCCGTCGGCGGCGTTGGCGAACGGCTTGCAGCGGCCGTCGGGGGCCAGGCCGCGCTGGCGGCTGAAGGCGATGAACGAGCCGGGGTTGGCCATCACGGCCACGCCGCCGGCCAGCGCCACGCCGCACTCGCCGCGGCGCAGCGACTGCACGGCCAGGTGCAGGGCGACCAGCGAGGAGGAGCAGGCGGTGTCGACGGTGACCGCCGGGCCCTGGAAGCCGAAGGTGTAGGAGAGCCGGCCCGAGGCGACGCTGCCGGCGGTGCCGGTGACCAGGTAGCCCTCCATGCCCTCGGCGGCCTCGTGCAGGCGCGGACCGTAGTCCTGGGCCTCGGCACCGATGAAGACGCCGGTGCGGGACTCGCGCAGGGTGCCCGGGTCGATGCCGGCGCGCTCGAACGCCTCCCACGCGGTCTCCAGCAGCAGTCGCTGCTGCGGGTCCATGGCCAGCGCCTCGCGGGGGCTGATGCCGAAGAAGCCGGGGTCGAAGGTGTCGGCGTCGTGCAGGAAGCCGCCGGCCTGCGCGTAGCTGGTGCCCGGGTGGTCCGGGTCCGGGTCGTAGAGCCCGCCGAGGTCCCAGCCACGGCCGGCCGGGAAGGCCGAGATCGCGTCGACGCCGTCGGCGACCAGCTGCCACAACTGCTCGGGGCTGTTCGCGTCGCCGGGGAACCGGCAGGCCATGGCGACGATCGCGATGGGCTCGTCGTCGGCGGAGCCGAGCGGCTCGGGAAGGTCGCCGGCGGCGGCCAGGCCCAGGATCTCGGCACGCAGGTGCCGGGCGAGCGAGGCGGCGGTGGGGTGGTCGAAGACCAGGGTGACCGGCAGGCGCAGCCCGGTCGCGGCCTGCAGCCGGCTGTGCAGGTCGACGGCGGCCAGCGAGTCGAAGCCGAGCTCCAGGAACGGCCGGTCGGCCTCGACGGCGGCGGACGGCCGGCCGCGCAGGGATTCGTTCGCGTGTTCCAGTACGAGGTTCAGCAGCAGGCGCTGCTGGTCGGCCTCGGAGCGCCCGGCCAGCCGCTGCCGCAAGGACGACAGCGCGCCCGAATTTCCGGTACCCGTACCGTCCGGCCCCGAAATAAGACCCTCGGACTGGTTCATCATCGCGCGCTCCACCACCCAGCAGACGGTATCTAAAACCATCGGCCAGCCTGCCATCGGCGGTGAACAGCAGATACCCCTACGTCCCCCTAGGCACCCCTACCCAATCCTCCGGGTACCCCTGGGTATATCCGGGCACCCTGGAAGGCATTTCCACCGGGCCGGTCGCCTAATCACGCGAAAATACCTTCCGGCCACCCGCGGGAAAGTCGGAATTCTTATTGCGGGGCCCGGCGGGGCCTGTCCGCCGAGGCCGATCCGGTTCGCGGACCGCGGTCAGTCCCGTTCGAGGAAGCGCGGTCAGTCCCGTTCGAGGAAGGGGGTGAGCAGGTCGGGCACGGCCTGCTCGGCGAGGGACAGCCCCTCGGCGAGGGTCACGTCGCGCACCCGGTAGGCGCCACGGCCGGCGGCCGTGGTGGCGGTGAGGGTGAGCAGGCCGCTGCGGCGTTGGAACAGGGAGCGGCTCACGGTCCAGCCGATCACACCGGTGCGCTGCAGGGCGACCGTGCGGCGGGCGAAGGTGCCCGAGCGGGTCACCAGGTAGTCGTCCACCAGGGCGTGGCCCAGGGCCCGATGGGCATCGACGGCCAGCCACACCGCGACGGGCAGCAGGACGACGGCGACCACGCCGGCGGCCGGGAGGAATTCTGGCACCCAGATGCCGGGCAGCGCCACCACGGCCGCGGTGAGCGTGACCAGCGCCACGCCCCGGTTGATCCGGCGGCGCCGCGCCACCTTCGGGTGGGCGACCAACTCGGCGGCCACGGGCGATGGTTGATCGTCCGGCCGGAGCTCATTCGCCACTCGCAGGGCCACCGCGCGCGGCGCGGGCGGCAGCAGGGCGCCGCGGGTGCGGTTCTCCTCGGCGTTGCCGAGACCGGTGGCGACCGCGTGCAGCCTTGCTCCGCCGCCCCACCGCAGCAGCATCGGCTCGATCAGCTCGAAGCCGCGCAACCGGCGCTCCTCGATGGAGACCGAGCGGTGGATCCACAGGCCGCGCCGCACCCGCAGGACGCCGCCGTCCTCGCGCTCCAGGCGGTACCCGGACCAGCCCTCGACGTACTGACCGACCGCCACGACCGTGCCCAGGGCGGCCAGCACCAGCAGCAGCGCCGGCAGGGCGACCCAGAGCGGCACCGCGGTGAAGGCGGCGACCAACTGGTGCACGACGCCCAGCCGCAGCGGGTCGATCTGCATCTCGTGCAGGGTGTTGTAGCAGATACCGAGGGCCGCCAGGAGTCCGCCGAGGCCCCAGACGGTGAGCGGGGCGTAGCGCAGCCAGGACCAGGAGAGTTCGGCGACCGGGGCCGGGAGGAGGGGTTCGACCGGGCCGGCGTCGGTCGGCGGGTGGGCGAGCAGGGCGGCCCGGCGGTTCAGCAGTTCCTGCTGCAGTGCGTTCGCCTGGGCGATGGTGACCCCGTCCAGCGAGAGCCCGTGGGCCGCCGAACCACCGTGCACGGCGGCGCCGACGCTCACGGTGGCGAGTCCGAGCAGGCGGTGCAGCGGGCGGGCGGTGACCTCCGCACTGCGGATGCGCTCCAGTGGGACGGCGCGGCGGCTGCGGAAGAGCAGGCCCGAGCGCATCTCCAGCCGCGCGTCGGTGATCCGGTAGCCGGTGGTGAGGACCCGCGTCAGGTTGATGCCGGTGACGATCAGGAAAGCCACGGTGAACGAGGAGAGCGTGATCAGCCCCTGCAGGTTGAGCCGGCCACCGGTGCCGATCAGGGTGCCGATGCCGGTGATGACGGGGGCGACCAGCCAGCTCAGGTGAAGCGGTATCAGGCGGGGACTCAGTCGATGCCAGGCGGGCTCGACGGCCGGGGGCGTACCGCGACCGGTGCCGGTGGTCACGTCGCGGGTCACGTCGCGTCCCCCGCGGTGGCCTGGGTGGCGGTGGTCAGGTGCTCGACGACCTCGGCGGCCCGCCTGCGGTCCAGACCGCGGATGATCAGGGCACCCGCGGCGGAGGCCGTGGTGACCTTGATGCCGCTGAGGCCGAAGAGCTGCTCCAGCGGGCCGCGCACGGTGTCCACGGTCTGGATCCGCGACAGCGGCGCCACCCGCCACCGCTGCCAGAGCCAGCCGGAGCTGGTGTAGACGGCCTGGTCGGTGGTCTCCCAGCGGTGCACCCGGTAGCGCCACAGCGGCATGACGACCAGGTAGCCGAGCCCGAGCAGCGCGACCGCGAGGAAGAGCGGACCGAAGACGAACCGGGCCGGCGGGATCAACAGGTAGAGCGCACCCAGCAGCAGGGCGGTGGGCAGCGGGATCAGCGCGGCGCGCACCATCCACCAGGCGATGGCGCGGCGCTCCACCCGGTGGCGGGGCGGCCGCAGACGAGGTCCGTCGGGGAGGGGCACGGTGTCGATTCCTCTCGCTCTGCTGTCGGAGCTGCGCGGCTGTCGGAGCTACGCGACCGCGGCGCGCAGCCGGCGGCGGCGGTTCATCACCACGGCGGTCCGCGCCAGCACGGTGGCCAGCGCCATCAGCACCAGCGCGTTGGAGAAGACCTCGGGCCCGCTGATCCGGTACTTGACGGAGAAGGTGATGATCGCGGCGGTGTACCAGTGCTCGATACCGTAGACGAAGAGCACCCGGGCACCCGACATCGCGAGCCAGAACAGCGCGTACAGCACACCGGCCCGAGTGTAGACCTGCCCGGACGGGTCCCTCTCGGCAGGCAGCATGGCGCCGGCGGCCAGGCCGAAGATGGTGCCCAGGCCGATGCCGACCAGTTGCAGGGAGAGGTCGTTGCCGCTCAGCTGCGGGGAGTGGAAGAAGAGCACCATGACCACCGCCACCGCGACCAGCGGCCGCACCAGCCGCATCGTGTTCACCTTGCGACGGCCGAGATCGCCGCCGAGGATCACCAGCAGCACCGTCCCGCTGACCACCAGCGTGGTCGTGAAAGCACTCATCGCCCGTACTCCAGAAGTCCCGTCCACCGTGCGGTTCTCGCACCGCACTCCAGGCTAGGAACGGGCGGCACGGCGCGGAACGACCGGCCGGTGGAACCGGCTGTCCACCGATCGACGGACACCGTGAGCCGGTCGCCCCGGCCGTGCCATCGCGTGGTGCGCGGCGCACCGGGCGTGGTAGGACTGGTCAGCGTGCCAGCAAGCGTTGCCCCTGACCAGCCCGTTGTCCAGCCGCCGGCCGTGGAACCGAGCCACGGCCCGGCCGAGGTGAGCCGCGACCAGGATCCGGTGCGGCGCTGGTTCAGCCTCTGGGACGCCTACTTCGGCCTCTCCTACCTGGTCACCACCGGGCTGCTGCTCACCTCGGGGAACTCGCCGAGGCGGGTGGCGGGGGCGGTGGCCGCGCTGACCCTGGTCGTCCCGTGGTACGCGGCGTTCGGCCGGCCGCTGCTGCTCGGCGGCGGTGGCAAGCCGGCGCGCGCGCGGTGGTTCGCGGCCGGTCTGGGCGTCCTGTTCGGCACCGCCACGCTGCTCGACCTGACCTCCTCCTTCGCGCTCTTCGCGATCTGTCCGATGCTGCTGATGAGCCTGCCCTCGGCACCGGGCATCGCGGTGGTGCTGCTGGCCAACCTGGTGCCGCCGATCCTGCTCTGGGTCACCAGCGGCGAGTTCGGCGAGGCCGTGCTGGGCATCCTGCCGCTCACTCTGCTCGGCATCGCACTCGCCGTACTGGTCGGCCTGTGGATCACCCGGGTCGTTGAGCAGAGCCGCGAACGGGCGCTGCTGATCGAGGAGTTGGAACTGAGCCGGGGCCAGGTGGCCCGGCTCTCCCGACAGGCCGGCATCGCCGCCGAGCGCGAGCGGCTGGCCCGCGAGATCCACGACACCGTGGCGCAGGGGCTGACCAGCCTGATCGCGCTGATCCAGACGGCCGACTCGGAGTTGGCGGACGAGCCCGAACTGGCCCGCCGACACCTGGCGTTGGCCGCCCGGGTGGCCACCGACAACCTCGCCGAGACCCGCGGCTTCGTCGCCGCGCTCACCCCGGTCGCACTGCGCGGGAACTCGCTGGGCGAGGCCGTCCGCCGCCAGGGCGAGGCGCTGGCGGCGGAGACCGGCCTGACGGTCGACCACACCACCGAGGGCACCGAGTTCCCGCTGCCGACCGCGGTGGGCGTGGTGCTGTTGCGCGGTGCGCAGGAGGCGTTGGCCAACGTCCGCAAGCACGCCCGCGCCCAACGGGTGTCACTGCGCGTCGAGTTCACCGACGCGGCGGTGCGGCTGCGGGTCGCGGACGACGGCTGCGGCCTCGCGGAGCCGTCCCACGGGCCGGGCGAGGAGCCGCCGGGGTACGGGCTGCGCGGCATGCGGGCCCGGGTCGCCGAGGTCGGCGGGACGGTTGAGGTGACCGGCACGCCGGGCCACGGCACGGTGGTGGAGGTCGTGGTCCCGCTGGGCACCGCCACGACGAGGAACGTGGAGGAGTCCCGATGAGCGCCGAACAGCCGACCGCGGACCGGCCGGTCGCCGTCCTGATCGTCGACGACCACCCGGTGGTGCGCGAGGGCCTGAGCGCGATGCTGGAGTCCGCGCCCGGCATCCGGGTGGCGGGGACGGCCGGCAGCGGCGAGGAGGCGGTGGTGCGCGCCGCGGCGCTCGAGCCCGACGTGATCCTGATGGACCTGCGGATGGGCGCGATGGACGGCGCCACCGCCACCGCCCGGATCCTGGCGCACTCGCGCCGTCCCAAGGTGGTGGTGGTCACCACCTACGAGGACGACGCCGACATCCTGCGCGCGGTCGAGGCCGGCGCGGCCGGCTACCTGCTCAAGGGCAGCTCGCGGGCGGACCTGATCGAGGCGGTCCGGGCGGCCGCCCGCGGCGAGACGGTACTCTCCCCCGCCGTCGCCGGCCGGCTCTTCCGGGCCCGCTCCCAGGAGCAGCCGCCGCCCCTGTCGGGGCGCGAGTGCGACGTGCTGCGCCTGGTCGGCCGTGGCCTGACCAACGCCGACATCGGCCGCGAACTGCACATCGGCGAGGCGACGGTGAAGACCCACCTGCTGCGGGTCTTCAAGAAGCTCGACGTCTCCGACCGGACCGCCGCGGTGCTCGCCGCGATACGGCGCGGTCTGCTGGACTGACCGGCCCGGACGTGGCCGGGCCGGTCCGCGGACCCACGCGGACCGGCCCGTCCTCGACACCGCGCCCGACGTCCCGTCAGGCGAGGTCCTCGCCCTCACCCGGGCCGGCCGCGGCCTCGGCGAGTTCGGTCATCCGGCGCTTGTCCGGCTTGCCGTTGCGGTTGAGCGGGAACTGCTCCACCACGATCACCCGGTTGGGCTGTTCGTAGGGGGGCAGCAGGTCGGCCAGGACGTGCCGCCAGTGCGCGGAGTCCCGCCGCTGCTCGTCCTCCACGAAGAAGACCAGGCTGCTGCCGCGACGCTCGTCGGACAGCGGGACGACCCGGGTCGAGCAGCCGCCGGCGGCCGCCTTGCGCTCGATGATCTCGGGGTAGAGCGTGTAACCGTTGCGGTGCACGGCGAACTTGCGGCCCAGCACGAAAAGGTTGCCGGCCGCGTCGAAGTGGCCGAGGTCGCCGGTGCGGAAGACGCTCTGGTCCACCGGGTCGATCCCGCCGTCCTGCGTGAGGTAGCCGACCATCACGTCCGGGGTCTCGATCAGCAGCTCGCCCACCTCGCCGGCCGGCACCTCGCGGTCCTCGTCGTCCACCACCCGAACCCGCAGCCCGTCCATGACCTGCCCGCAGGCCACGGCGTTGTCGCTGGTCGCGAAGGCCACGTTGCCGGCCTCGGTGCTGCCGTAACTGTCCAGCAGCGGCAGGCCGAACCGCTCGACGTAGCAGTCCACCAGCGACTGGTCGAGCGGTGCGGCGCCGCTGCAGAACATCCGGACCGAGTCGAGCGAGTCGGCGAGCGCCGGCCGCTGCCGGATGATGCTCAGCATGCTGCGGTAGGTGGCCGGGGTCGCGTCC
This sequence comes from Kitasatospora sp. NPDC024654, assembly GCF_055559155.1. Classification (NCBI taxonomy): domain Bacteria; kingdom Bacillati; phylum Actinomycetota; class Actinomycetes; order Kitasatosporales; family Streptomycetaceae; genus Kitasatospora; species Kitasatospora sp. NPDC024654. Next base: position 24,920 of record NZ_JBVHLF010000075.1, on the reverse strand, counting down.
AGCACGGTCGCACCCGAGTGCCCGGCCATCCGCAGCGCGCGGTCGGGCCGCTTGTAGGGGGCGATCACCAGGGAGCCCCGGACGATCCAGGCGATCAGGACCATCGACAGGCCGTACTGGTGCGAGAAGGGCAGCAGCGGCAGCAGCACGTCGTCCGCGCAGTGGCCCATGTGGCGTGCGTTGCGCTCCAGGTTGCGCAGCATCCGGCCGCCGTTCTTGACGATGCCCTTGGGCTCGCCGGTGGACCCGGAGGACCACATGATCAACGCGTCGTCCAGGTCGGACCAGGCGCTGAAGTCGAGCCGGCGGTCCGTCACCTCCAGATCGGGGGCGGAGGCCAGCAGTTCGTAGAGGTAGACCGGGTCGGCCTCGGCGGGCACCGGGGCGTCGTCGTCCACCAGCACCAGCTTGGTGCCGGCCCGACGGATGATGGAGGCGGTGGCCTCCTGCCTCTCCTGCTGGTCCACCAGGACCACCGAGGCACCCAGGTGCATCAGAGCGAACAGGACCGAGACGTAGCTGATCGAGTTACCGGCCTTGAGCAGCACCCGGTCACCGAGCCCGACCCCCCGCTCACGCAGGACCTGGGCGATACGAAGGGTGTCCTGCTCGAACTCGGCGAGTGTCGCTACGGAGGTCTCCGCGAGGATCTTGGCCGGCATCGGCTCCACTCATCCTTCTCGTACTCGACGGCCACCGCCGACGCCCGCGCCCGGGCTGCCGGGGAGTGGTCGGAGGGGTTCGGGGCGGGCTGAGCCCGTACGTACCGGAGAGTATCGAGCCCCCGTCCGGGGTTAGAACCCCTATCCGACCCCACCCGCCCCGACCGCACCGGCCCGTCGGGAAGCCGTCAACTCCACGGTGTCAGAAGGGTTCCGGCGCGGCGCACCGGCGCCCGGGCAGGCCAACGCGGCGAGCGGCCGCTGCGGGCCGCTCGCCGGTGGTCGGACGGGCACGGGCGACGCCCGCCCCCTCGATCAGCCGCGTACCACCGTGATCGCCGTCGCCACCAGGCCGTCCGCGGCGACCCAGTGGCCCTCGAAGCCCGTCAGCCGCCGGCCCTCGGCGAACGGGCCGGGTACCAGCAGCCTCGCGCTGAAGGTGCCGTCCGGGTCGATCGTCAGGGTGGCCTCGGAGAAGTCCAGCATCACCTTGGCCAGCGGGAACCACGCCTTGTAGACGCTCTCCTTGGCACTGAAGAGCAGCCGGTCGGCGTGCACGGTCGGGTCCGCGCGTCGCAGGGTGGCCAGCATCGGCAGCTCCTCGGGGAGCGCGATGGCCTCCAGGACCCCCTCCGGGAGGGGCTCGTTGACCTCGGCGTCGATGCCGAGGGTCAGCACCGCCTCGGCCGGGGCCAGGGCGGCTGCGCGGTAGCCGGCGCAGTGGGTCATGCTGCCCACCACGCCCATGGGCCAACGGGGTTCGCCCATCGGGCCGGGCAGCAGCGGGACCGGCGGCAGGCCGAGCACGGCCAGCGCGCGCCGGGCGCAGGCCCGTACCGCGCGGAACTCCTGCTGGCGGCGCGGGACCGAGCGGCTGATGTGCTCGACCTCGGCGGGGAAGAGGTCGATGGGCTCGTCCAGGGCACGGCTCTCGGCCGACGTGACGGGCTCGGGAAGGATCAGCTCGATCAACGCTTCGTCACCTCGGGGAAGATCTGGCGCAGTCCTGTCGGCACGGCGTCACCCCGGCGGCGCCACTCGCGCGGGTAGCCCACCGAGACCTCCTCGAAGCGGACGCCGTCGTAGTGGGTGACCCGGGGGATGTGCAGGTGCCCGTAGACGACCGCCGCCACGTTGAAGCGGGTGTGCCAGTCGGCGGTGGCGGTGGTGCCGCACCACTGCGCGAACTCGGGGTAGTAGAGGACGTCGGTGGGCTGGCGGACCAGCGGGTAGTGGTTGACCAGCACGGTGGGAACCGCCGGGTCCATCGCGGCCAGCCGCTCCTCGGTGGCGGCCACCCGGGCCCGGCACCAGGCCTCCCGACTCGGGTACGGGTCGGGGTGGAGCAGGTACTCGTCGGAGCAGACCACGCCCGTCTCGTGCGCGCGGGCCAGTGCCTGCTCCTTGGTCGCGGTGCCGGCCGGCCGGAAGGTGTAGTCGTAGCCGACGAAGAGCGGGGCGATCCGCACCGGTCCCTCGGGGCCGGGCCACACCGGGTACGGGTCCTCGGGGGTGTGCACGCCCAGGCGGCGGCAGACCTCCACCAGGTGCCGGTAGCGCTCGACGCCGCGCAGCTGGACGGGATCCGAGGGGTGGGTCCACAGCTCGTGGTTGCCCGGCGCCCAGACCACGGTCGCGAACCGCTCGCTGAGCAGGCCGAGCGTCCACTCGACGTCGGCGACCAGCTCGCCGATGTCACCGGCGACGATCAGCCAGTCCGCGGGCGTCCTCGGCCGCAGCTCACGGACGATCTCGCGGTTCTCCTGGTAGCTGATGTGCAGGTCGCTGGTGGCAAGCAGGGCGCCGCCCGATCCGCTGGTGCTGTTCGTCAAAGGGTCGTGCCTTTCGGTCGGCGGTCCGTCAACTCGCGGGCCGCAGAGCCGACTCCGGTGCGATGGTGACGGTCGAGAAGTTCTCGACGGTGCACTTGAGCCGGCGCAGCAGGCGGTCCCGGCCGACGATACTGATCCGCCGCACGCCCTGCGCGGCCAGGGTGTCCACGACGCCGGGCCAGCGCATCGGACGGGTGAAGCCGCCGAGGATCCAGTCGCGGGCCTGCTCGGCGGAGTTCACCAGCGAACCGTCCTGGTCGGAGACGATCGGCAGCACCGGGTCACGCAGCTGGTAGCCGCTCAGCACCTCGCGGTCGATCCGCTCGCGCAGCTCGCCGAAGATGCCCGCGTGCGCCGGCGGGCGCATGGTGTAGAGGGAGTAGCCGCCCGCCTCGCCGATCCGCCGCTTGAAGCCCTCCAGCGCCCGCTCACTGAGCGAGACCATGAACATGTCCCGGTCCATGTACGAGGAGATCTCGAACCACTCGCCCGCGTCCGTCAGTTCGGCCAGCAGGGTGTCCAGGGTGTCCGCCGGGACCTTGACGAAGGAGTGGGTGACGATGTCGGTGTGCTGCTCGGCGAAGTAGTCGCGCTCGCAGCGGGCGATCTCGGCGACCAGGCGGACGGCCTCCTCGAAGGGCAGCACGCCCGCGTGAGCGGCGGCGGCCATCTTGCCGAAGCTGACCCCGGCGCAGTGGCTCTCACCGGACTGCCCGCTCCACTCGACCAGCGCGAGCGACACCACGAAGGAGGTGACCTGGGCGACCTCGGCGTAGTCGTCCTCGCTCTCCCGCAGGGCGTCGAAGACGCTGTAGCCGAGCACCTCGTCGGCGACCGCGAACCGGCTCCTGGCGGCCGCGTTGACCACCATGAACCGGCCGAAGTCGGCGAATCGAGAGGGGCCCATGGCGGGAAAGACGATAGCGTCGCTGCCCGGCTCACCGATCGTCATGTCAACCCGTTCTGTCGGCCGTCGGAGTCCGGTCGAGCCTATCCGCGCCGGCGCCGGACGCCACCCCCTGTCCACTCCCCTACCGACCCCTGCGCCGGCCGTCCCGCGCGGTTCGGCAGTGCCCGGACGCGCGCCGCTAGGGGGACGTTAGGGGTTGTCCGGCCTGGGCGGGATCCATAGCTTCGGTCCCGGCAATGCCCGCTCCGGATGACTCCGCAGCCGATGATTCCACCGCATCCCGAGGAAACCCGCGATGAGAATTGCTTGCTGGCAGGCCGCGTGCGGCTCCCCGAACGTTCCGCGGTTGCTGGAGCGACTGCGGGAGGCGGCCCGGCAGGCGGCCGAGGCCGGCGCGCGGCTGCTGATCGCCCCGGAGATGACGGTGGGCGGCTACCCGCTGCGGGCGGGCACGCTGGCCGAGGCGGCCGAGCCCGTGGACGGGCCGCACGGCGCCGAGGTGGCCCGGATCGCCCGTGAGTACGGCATCGCCGTGGCCTACGGTTGGCCGGAGGACGACGGGTCCGCGGTCTACAACGCGGTCCGGCTGGTCTCCGCCGAGGGCGTCACGCTGGCCTCCTACCGCAAGGCGCACCTGTTCGGCGAGGTGGACCGCTCCCGGTTCACGCCGGGCGACCACGGCGTGGTGCGGGTGCGACTGGGCGACCTGACGGTGGGCCTGCTGGTCTGCTACGACGTCGAGTTCCCGGAGTCCGTGCGTGCGCACGCCCTGGCGGGTACCCAACTGCTGCTGGTGCCCACCGCGTTGATGCGCCCGTGGGAGGTGGTCGCCCGCACCCTGGTACCCGCCCGGGCCTTCGAGAGCCAGCTCTACGTCGCCTACACCAACTGGATCGGCGAGCGGGGCGGCCTGGACTTCTGCGGGCTGACCACGGTGGCGGCCCCGGACGGCACCCGGCTGACGCTGGAGGAGCCCGTCGAGGGCCTGCTGCTGGCCGAGATCGACCCGGCCGTGGTGGCGAAGGCGCGCGCCGACACTCCCTACCTCCATGACCGGCGCCCCGAGCTCTACCAGGACCTGCCCGACGCCCTGGGCTGACCCGGGAGCCGGGCCCCGAAAGGTGTCCCCAGATGTCCCTCAGTGCCAGTGAGTTCCGTGCCGGCGCGCATCCGACGGCGCGTGACGTGCGTGACGTGACCGCACCGCTGACCATGTTCAGCCCCGACTTCCCGTTCGCCTACGACGACTGGCTGCGCCACCCGGCCGGGCTCGGGTCGGTGCCCGAGCAGCGGCACGGCACACCGGTGGCCGTGGTGGGCGGCGGCGTGGCGGGCCTGGTCGCGGGCTACGAGCTGATGCGCCTCGGGCTGCGCCCGGTGCTCTACGAGGCCGGGGAGCTGGGCGGCCGGATGCGGTCGGTGCCGTTCGAGGCGGACCCGGAGTGCACCGCCGAGCTGGGGGCGATGCGCTTCCCGGTCTCGGCCACCACGCTGTTCCACTACGTGGACGCGCTGGGTCTGCGGACCCGGCCGTTCCCCAACCCGCTCGCCGCCGGCACCCCGAGCACGCTGGTGCACCTGGGCGGCGAGCGGCACTACGCGCGGGCCATCGAGGACCTGCCGTCGGTCTACCAGGAGGTGGCCGACGCCTGGGAGAAGACCCTGCGCGACCAGGCCGAGCTGGCGGTGATGGAGGACTCGGTCCGGCGACGGGACACCGCGCTGCTCAAGGCGGTCTGGAACCGGATGGTGCGGACCCTGGACGACCAGTCGTTCTACGGGTTCCTCGCCGCCTCGCCGTACTTCCGGTCGTTCCGGCACCGGGAGCTGTTCGGCCAGGTCGGCTTCGGCACCGGCGGCTGGGACACCGACTTCCCCAACTCGATCCTGGAGGTGCTGCGGGTGGTGTTCACCGGCGCCGACCAGGAGCAGGTGAGCATCGTCGGCGGCACCGGCCGGCTGGTCCAGGGCCTGTGGACGCTCGCCGCCGGCCGGGCGGCGCACTGGCCGGCCGACACCTCACTGGCGTCGCTGCACGGCGGCAGCCCCCGTCCGGCGGTCACCGGGCTGCGCCGGGTGGCCGACGGCGTGCTGGTCGAGGACGCCGAGGGCGGCTGCGAGACGTACCCGGCGGTGGTCTTCACCCCGCACGTGTGGACGCTGCTGAACCGGATCGACTGCGACCCGTCGCTGCTCTCCACTCCGCACTGGACGGCCGTCGAACGGACCCACTACATGGGTTCCTCCAAGCTGTTCGTGCTCACCGACCGACCGTTCTGGCTGGACCGCGACCCCGTCACCGGCCGGGACACCATGAGCATGACGCTCAGCGACCGGATGCCGCGCGGGGTCTACCTGTTCGACGAGGGGCCGGACCGGCCCGGGGTGATCTGCCTCTCCTACACCTGGAACGACGACTCGCTGAAGGTCGCCACGCTGAGCGACGAGCAGCGCTTGGAGGTGCTGCTCACCCAGCTCCGCGAGATCTACCCCGAGGTGGAGCTGCGCCGGCACATCGTCGGGCCGCCGATCTCGGTGACCTGGGAGACCGAGCCGCACTTCATGGGCGCCTTCAAGGCGAACCTGCCCGGGCAGTACCGCTACCAGCGGCGGCTGTTCACCCACTTCGTGCAGGACGACCTCCCGCCCGAGCAGCGGGGCCTCTTCCTGGCCGGTGACGACGTGTCATGGACCGCCGGGTTCGCCGAGGGCGCGGTCACCACGGCGCTCAACGCGGTCTGGGGAGTGGTCCGTCACCTGGGGGGCACCGGCCACCCGGCCAACCCGGGTCCGGGGGACGTCTTCGAGCAGATCGCGCCGATCCTCCTGCCAGAGGAGTGAACCGCCGCACGGGGGAACGCACGGGGGAACAGTCATGGCACAGTTGATCAGCGCGACGGAGGCCACCTGGGTCGAACTCCTCACGGGCCTGGATCCGGCGGAGTTCGAGGAGCTGCTGCGGACGCTGCGGCCGTACGCGGAGGCCGACACGCCGCGGGCGGGGCGCCGCTGGACGCTCTCGCTGGCGGACCGGGTCCTGCTGGTGTCGCTCTACCGGCGCGCCAATCTGACGGTGCGCGAGGTCGCCGTGCTGTTCGGGATCTCCAAGTCGGCCGCCGACCGGATCGTCGGACACCTCGGGCCCCTGCTCGACCTCCCGCCGCTGCGGCACCGGCGCTGCCAGCTGACCGTGCGGATGGAGCGGGTCGACGGCACGGCTCCCCCATCCGTGCCCACCGGTCGCTGAGCCCCGGCCTCCGGTCCGCGATCGCGCGGGCCCCCGGGCCGGCGAAGCGATCGGCCACGCTGGCCGAATACCACCCCGACTGCGACAACCCGACACCGAGCCGACGGCCGGTCGGGTCCGATGGAATCACCGGACCCGACCGGCCCTCGGCGTAACGGGCGCGAGAACTACGGGACAAACGCGTTACGGAGTTCCGCTGATGTACACGGACTCGTTATCCGCGATGGTGAACCTTTGCGGTCGATCACGCGCCGGGCCGAGCTGGCTTGTTAACGGTGTGTTTGCTCCGGCTGCTGCTTTCCGCACCTGTCGGAATCAGTCCGATTTGCCCCGCATTGCCGGGTGGTGTGCGTCACGCGACGCCCCTCGCCCGGTACTGTCGGTTCATCATCCTCAGTTCCTGATCAGTTCTTGACGGCAGGCGTCGTGTCGCAGACCACGGCAGTGTTATGTTTCAGATCAGTTGTCCCGCAACTCGGTCGACGCCAACCCCGAACGGCTGGCCGACGCCCGGGATCCAGACTGTCGCGTTTCGGCAGGGGTGGCCGAACTCCGATTAGTCACCGCTCATCAGGCATTCGCCAGAATTCTCATGCAGTTCACCGGGGAGAACAGTGTTCAAGCACGCAGTACGGCCGGCGATAGGCGTGTCGGTGACCGTCGTGCGGGGCGCCCCGCCCTCCCCCCGAAGCAGACCCCACTCCACGCAATGTCCGTCCATCACCAGACACCACCTGGGCCGGAATCAGGACCCGAAGCAAGGAGCGACCACATGACGGGCCGACCCGGCCTCATCGAGCGCGCCGAGGAGCTGCTCGCCCTCACCGCAATCACCACAGCCGCGATCCAGGGCACCGGGTCGGTCGGCCTGGTCGTCGGCCCCGTGGCGAGCGGCAAGTCCGTGCTGCTGAGCGCGGTGTGCGAGGACGCGAGCAGAGCCGGCGCCACCGTACTGCGGGCCACCGGCGCGCAGGCCGAGCAGCGCACCCCACTCAGCATCGTGGGCCAGCTGCTCCAGCAGGCCCCGCTCAGCGCCGAGCGCTGGCGGCAGGCCCAGCGCCTGCTGGAAGCGGCCACCCGGGCCACCCGGCCCCACAACACGGACATCGGCCAGGAGGCCGACCCGTACCAGCTGCCGAGCGACCTGGTCCAGGCGCTCTGCGCGGTGCTCTTCGAACTCTCGGAGTCCGTCCCGCTGCTGATCTGCGTCGACGACGCGCACCACGCGGACGCGCACTCCCTGCAGTGGCTGCTCTTCCTGATCCGCCGGCTGGGCACCGCCCGGGTCGCCGTCGTCCTCACCGAGCGCACCGCCCGCCAGCACCCGCAGCCCGCCTTCCACGCCGAGTTGCTGCGTCAGCCGCACTGCCGCCGGATCATGCTCGGGCCGCTCACCCACGAGGGCGTGGTCCAGCTGCTCGGCACCCGGCTGGACGACCAGCGGGCCGACCAACTGACCTCCCGCGTCGACGCCTTGACCGGCGGCAACCCGCTGCTGGTGCACAGCCTGCTGGAGGACCTGCGCTCCTGCACCCGGCTGCCCTCCGAGCGGCATCCGGCCGGCCTGGGCGGCGGGTTCGCCTTCTCCCAGGCCGTGGTCAGCTGCCTGCACCGCAGCGAGCCCGCCGCGCTCGCGGTGGCCCGCGGCATCGCCGTCTTCGGCGACCACGCCTCGGACCACCTGCTCGGCCAACTGCTGGGCCTCTTCCCCGGCCTGGTGAAGGGCGTGATCGACGGCCTGGACTCGGCCGGCCTGCTGGAGTACGGCCGGTTCCGGCACCCCGCGGTGCGCACGGCCGTCCTGCACGACACCGACGCCGCCGACCTCAGCCGGCTGCACGCGCAGGCCGCCCGCCTGCTCTACGCCCAGGGCGCACCGGAACGGGCCATCGCCGAGCAGCTGTTGGCCTCCGACCAGCCCGGCGAGACGTGGAGCACCCGGGTGCTGTGCGACGTCGCCCGGCAGGCGCTCTTCGACGGCGACGCGGACCTGGCCCGGCGCTGCGTCGAGCACGCCTACCGCGGCTGCTCCGACACCCGTCAGCGCGGCGAGGTGCTGACCCTGCTGGCCGGCGTCGAGTGGCAGCTCCAGCCCGGCAACGCCACCCGCCACCTGCCGATGCTCTCCGCCGCCCTGCGGGCCGGTGAGTTGGGCGACCGGCACTCGGTGGTGGTCGTCAAGTACCTGCTGCGGCACGGCCGGATCACCGAGGCCACCACCGTCCTCAACCACCTGCTGGCCCAGGACCGCCCGGTGGACGGGCGCACCAGCGCCGAGCTGCAGACCGTCAGGTTGCAGCTCTCCAGCTCCTACCCGGGCGTGCTGGCCGAGCTGCCGCCGTTCGAACCGTCCAACCCCACGAAGGACCGCGCCCCCGCGGCGGTGCGCGCCAACCCGCAGTTGCAGGCCGCCACCGCCCTCGACGAGGTGCTCAGCGGCCGGGCCGACGAGAACACCTTCCTGGGCGCCGAGCAGGTGCTGCGCAGCATCGGCCTGACCTACCGGCACTGGGAGCAGGTCGAGTTCGCCCTGCTGGCGCTGATCTACGGCGACCAGCTGGAGCGGGCCGCGCACTGCTGCGAGCAACTGCTCAACCGGATCGGGCGCGCCGCCGAGGGCTGGCGTCCGCCGCTGCTCGCCCTGCGCAGCCAGATCGCGGTGCGCCAGGGACAGCTGGTCGACGCCGAGCGCTACGCCAAGAGCGCGCTGGAGCAGATGCCCTGGCAGGGCTGGGGGGTGAACATCGGCCTGCCGATGGCGACCCTGCTGATGGCCCAGACCCTGATGGGCCGTTACGAGGACGCCGCGCAGTTGCTCAGCCGCCCGGTCCCGCAGGCCATCTACCAGACCCGCTACGGCATGCACTACCTGCACGCCCGTGGCGAGTACCGGCTGGCCACCAACCACCCGCACGCCGCCCTGGACGACTTCCTGATCTGCGGCGAGATGATGCAGGACTGGGACCTCGACCTGCCGAGCGTGGTGCCCTGGCGCGGGGCCGCGGCCCGGGTGCACCTGCAGATGGGCAACCACCAGCAGGCCAAGGTGCTGATCGACGAGCAGTTCAAGCGGCTCCAGCCGGGCTCCTCCCGCTCGCGCGGCATCACGGTGCGGCTGAGCGCGACCGTCGCCGAGCTCAAGTTCCGGCCCGCCCTGCTGCGCCAGGCGGTGGACGAGCTGCAGCGTTGCGACTCCCGGGTCGAACTGGCCCTGGCGCTGGCCGACCTGGGCTACACCCACCAGAGCCTGGGCGACCACAAGCGGTCGCGGATCATGATGAGCCGGGCCTGGCAGCTGGCCAAGGAGCACTCCGCCGAGCCGGTCCAGCGCGGCCTGTCCAGCATGTTCTCCGACCTGCGCGAGGAGACGGCGCCCGCGGCCGCCGCTCCCGACGCCGGTGGGCTGAGCGACGCCGAGCGGCGGGTCGCCTCGCTGGCCGCGCTCGGGCACACCAACCGGGAGATAGCCCGCGAGCTGTTCATCACCGTCAGCACGGTGGAGCAGCACCTGACCCGGGTCTATCGCAAGCTCAAGGTCACCCGGCGCTCGGACCTGCCGAGCGAGCTCTGTCTGGCGACCAGCGGGACCGCCTCCTGACCCGCGCACCGCTCCGCCCGTGCCACCGCGGCCCGGAGTGGTCGGCCGACGCCGACCGCTCCGGGCCGCGCAAGTTTCGTTGTACCCCTCCCCTCTACGTCGACGCTCCTCGTCCCCTCCGGGTAAGACCCCCAAAAGGGGTGGGGGCTTGAGCCACCACTCGCTC